>JBBUGO010000014.1:0-49364 GCA_038056025.1 Patescibacteria group bacterium | reverse complement strand
GTCGTCAGTATTGTAATCACTAAATACCTGCCTAAAGTACGCGGACTAAGCCCCGCGTCGCTCTTTAATCCTTTTGCGATAGAAGACGTGGATGATGGCGCAAAGCAGAAGACAAAGGTCGGGGGCGGTTCCGGGTTCATTGTAAAGTCAGACGGCCTCGTTCTCACGAATAAGCATGTCGTTTTCGATACCGACGCAGAATATACCGTCATCACGAGTGATGAGAAGGAACATCCCGCTAAGGTGCTGTCGCGCGATCCGGTTAATGATATTGCCGTATTAAAGATTGAGGCGAAAGATCTTCCCATCCTTGAGCTGGGCAACTCTGGTCAACTCCAACTCGGGCAGACCGTAGTAGCCATCGGCAATGCACTTGGGTTATTCTCCAATAGTGTCTCTAAAGGTATCATCTCCGGCCTTGCGCGCAGTATTTCTGCCGCACTGGGTTCCGGCGAACACGCCGAGGAGCTCCGCGGCGTGGTGCAGACCGATGTGGCCATCAACCAGGGAAATTCCGGAGGGCCCCTATTGGATTTGGAGGGCCGTGTCGTGGCCATCAACACCGCCGTCATCTTTGGCGCGCAAAACATCGGCTTTTCTATCCCCATTAACTGGGCCAAGCAGGATCTGGAAGACATCATAAAACACGGCCGCATCATCAAACCCTACATTGGGCTGATGTATGTGACGCTTTCAAAAGATGCTAAAGAAAAATATTCGCTCCCCGTTGATTACGGGGCATTAGTCATGCGCGATCATCGCCCCGACTCTCAAGCCGTCATCCCGCACTCTCCCGCCGCAAAAGCAGGGCTCAAAGAGAATGACATCATCACCGAAGTCAACGGAAAGGCGCTGAATGAAAAGGTGAACCTGACTGACGCATTGCAAAAATGCAAAGTCGGTGAAGAAGTGACCCTCACGGTCATGCGCGGTGAAAAAACGCTCAAACTTCCCGTTGTCCTCCAAGAGAGAACATGATGCATGCCAGATTTCGCTTCCAACCCACGAGCAACGTTTGACTATGAAATCCTTGAAACGCTCGAGGCGGGGTTGGTGCTCAAGGGCTACGAAGTAAAATCAATCAAAACGGGCAAGGCCTCACTCAAGGGCTCGTACGTCAAAATCATCAACGGTCGACCCATGCTCGTCGGCGCTATCATCGCGCCGTACCAGCCGGCCAATATTCCCGGTGATTACGACCCGCAAGCAAGTCGGGCGCTCCTACTGAATAAAAAGCAGATCAACGCGCTTACAGGACTTCATGGCCTTGCGCTCATTCCCCTCAAACTCTATGCGGTGCACGGGCGTATCAAGCTCCTCATTGGCATCGCTAAGGGTAAGAAAAAATATGACAAACGGGAAGCAATCAAGAAAAAAGACGTTGCCCGAGCCCGTCAGCGAGGCATTGACGGATAAGAAATAGCTGATAGTATAACCCTATGTCCCGAGCGCACTACGTCCTGTTTACGAAGTTGCTTATTGCCCTCTGTCATGAGGGTTCGGGTGTTGACTCGAGAATTTCTCCAAACATGATCCAAATCGTCTAAAGAAAACCTCAAGCCAGCTCCCGAATCCCGGGGACTGGCTTTTCCTTCATGGGGGTGAAATGAGTAAAGACGGAATTGCGCTGTTCACGCTGGCTGGGTCGAACCGTCTCAGCGAAGCCGTGATCGCAACTGCCATCAAGCTGCAACGGGAGAGCGGAGGCGCCAGATCCGGCACTTTGCATCTTGTGGCAGAAGAGGGGGAGGAGATCATGGAGTGGCTACTGCGACTGCCACATGATCGCCTACCCGTGCCGGTCTTCGACCGCATCCCTCGAACCGGAGAGACGAAGCGGCACTTCCGCTTCATCTGCCGGGGAACGGACACCTCTCATCGATTCCCCGCATGGATCCCCGGCGACCTTCAGCAAGCGGTGAAGATCTATCCGGACTGCCACACCGAAAGTTGCGCGGCCCAAGTGCTGCGCAACTTCCTGCGGTGGAGACCGACTACGGTCACGAACCGCCTCAGGCAAACCGCGTCCCCCAGCTTGCCGACCTTCGAACGAAGGCGTCCCTACCTGGCCTGACGGCCAACCCATCGGGTGTTGCGCATGTTCGCGTAGCACCCGATTCTTTTTTATAAACGAAAGCCCGCCGCGCTCCTCTGGGCACGACGGGTCAGTGGATAGTTGGTGTTTTTGAACTTCTTGCTTTCTGTGCCCGACCTGTAAGTTCTTCCTGAACTGCCAGACGAACGAGTTCTTTCGTCACTGGCTCCGTCCAAAACTGCTCCAGAAGAAAACGATCTTCCGTCGCAATGGGCGTTGGAAGTTCTGAAAGTGGCTTATCGATGGGCGCATCTCGGAGTGTCCGGAGCACATGATCGGGAAGTCGGCTCAATAGATACCACAACGCGGTAAGGTTCTTCTTGAACTCGTCGCCTCTGTGGGTCAAAGCTCCTCCTTGCACCCAACATTATGCAGTGTTTATACGTCTTGTAAAGAGTGCGCATTTTTGCTATACTATACCCACGGGGATGATCGGCTTCGACGAAGTTTGTTCATCTGTGTGATGCCGCGCGTGGATGGCTGTGAGCCACGTAAATCTTTCGGCCAATCAAAGTAACTGGCAACTATTCCAGTAACTACGCTTTCGCCTAACTTCGGTTAGGTAAGCCATCCCACTCGGATGCTCGATACGAGATCATGGGGTGTTATTATCGAGCTCTGGCTGGAGCGTCGTTCTCTCGCGTACAGCCGAAACTTTAGAGAACACGGTGTGAATTATTTTGGCGGTTTTTACTTCACGCCCATACCAAATCGCCTACCACGGTAGTACATCCACGGATTCCGACTTTGGACGGCGGTTCAATTCCGCCCATCTCCACCCTAATAAAAAACCGCCCATGGGCGGTTTTTTATTGTGTCATGCTATAATTTCTCTATGTTGGAAAAACGATCCACACGAATCATTCTCATACTGGTCATTCTCTTTCTGTCCGTGTGTGTCTATCTTCTCTACCTCACTGTTAACTTTCCTAAATACTACCCCGATCAAACACTCACCCTTTCAGAGACCACTCGCAACTTCCTTGAGCGCATCACATTACCTATTAAAATTGCCCGTCTTTCCTGGCAAGCACCCGACACAGAAATCCTTGTGCCTGTATATGGCGTAAAAGTTTCCGGTATTGCCGATTCGTGGGGAGCGCCGCGCCCTGAAGACCGCACTCATGAAGGCCAGGACATCTTTTCCCCCAAGGGCACGCCTGTTTTCTCCGGTACCTACGGCTATGTCACACGTATTGCCGCCACCGATATTGGCGGCAATATTGTCAATATTGTCGGCGCAGGAGGACGCCGTTATTACTACGCACATCTCGATAGGTTCGCAAAAGGTCTGCGTGTGGGGCAAGAAGTTACCACTGACACCATCCTTGGTTTTGTCGGCAATACTGGAAATGCAGAAGACACTCCCTATCACCTCCACCTTGGCGTATACGTCCTGCGACACGCTATTGATCCTCTCCCACTTTTAACAAATCGCCGTTGACAAAACCTTCATCAAGCCGCTACGATAGTGTTGGAGGAGGACATGTACTCTATCGATTGGTCTGTGGTGAGAGGTGTTCGTGAAGAGACGGAAGCGTTCCTTAAAGAAATCGCACAAGTCGCTGAAAGTCTCCGGCCAATTCGCGGCGCGCGTTTCCACATTAGGAAGCGCGAGCGGCTTACCAGTCGTCATGAGGGTGTTGAGCGTTGGGCGATCTACATCACGCTACCGGATTTTTTAGACATGCCCGTGCGTCTGCGAATGTACCGGCTGAACCTCCAGCGATGGAACTGGGTTGTTGCCGGATACGGCTCGCTCGATGTGCCACCCGCTGACCCGCGATTCCCCGATCGTTTCCAGGGCCGGCGATGCTACTTCGATGTCGGCAAGCGTCCGCCGACCACATCTCTCCAGCGCAGGTTCTACGACATCAGATTTCTCGGGCACGGTCAAAAACCGCCCTACCGGCGCGATAATGACGGCGCTTGGCCGCTGTCATGACGCCCGCTGTGCCCGTCGCAACTTCATACGGAGTTGCGGCGGGCGTCTGTTTTTCATACAGTGGAAGTATGGATACTCTTCTCAATAAAAAATGTGTACCATGCGAGGGTGGCGTTCCTCCTATGACGCCAGAGCAATCGCACCAATACCTAGCACAGGCAACTGGTTGGACGCTGGATAACAGCAATAAAAAAATCTCCAAAGAACTTCGGCTGAAGAATTTCCGGAGTGCTATGGCATTGGTCAATACAATTGCCGATCTTGCCGAACGAGAAGGACATCATCCCGACATTCATCTCTCGTACGCCACACTGCGTCTTGAACTGTGGACCCACTCCATCGGCGGCTTATCGGAGAATGATTTCATCATGGCGGCAAAGATTAACCACCTCTTGGCAATTTAGCAATCTCGTGGTACGCTTGGGGGCACTGATTTTTTGATACGTTGCAGAAACAACTTCGCGCCAACAACTTTATCCGCGTTCCCGAAGTTCAGGTCATTGGCCCCTCCGGTGAACAGCTGGGTACGATGAAGACCTACGAAGCGCTTAAGCTCGCCCAACAGCAGGATTTGGACTTGGTGGAGGTGGGCCCGAATGCCCAGCCGCCCATCACCAAGATCATGGATTTGGGTAGGTACCTGTACCAGAAAGAGCGTCAGGAAAAGAAATCCGGCGTAAAAAAACCAAAAGATCAGGAAACAAAGACCATCCGCGTTGGGTTCAAAACCGGTGCACATGACCTGCAGGTCAAAGCAAAGAGGGCCGATGAGTTCTTGGGCGAGGGCCATAACGTTAAAGTAGAGCTCACGTTGCGCGGCCGCGAAAAAGGCCTTGCCGAGATGGGCAGGCAAAAGCTTCTGGAATTTTTAAAGCTTCTCCAGCACCCTTTCATAACCCTTGACCAGCCTCGGCGGTCGCCCTACGGATGGGTCATCATGGTGCAAAGGGACAAGAAGGTAAACAGCAAATAGCTTGTAGCATATGGCAAAGAGCAATAAAACCAACAAATCATTTCTGAAACGGATTAAAATCACCGGCGGAGGGGGCATTACTAAGCGCCACCCGCATCAAAACCATTTCAATGCAAAAGAATCAGGCAACCGCACTCGCTCAAAGCGCGGGACGGTTCACGTACCTAGCTATTTAGTGAATGTAACCAAGGCGCTGATCCCCAGTTATTAGCACAGAGTTCCCGCTAGTCGCCTATGCATGTCCCTAAAGGGACCCTCGCGGGCGACCGGGGACCCCCACTCCGATACTCCACCATGACACGCGTTAAACGAGGCACCATTGCAAATAAAAAGCGTACACGTCTACTCAAGCACGTAAAAGGTTTTAAGTGGACGCGCAAATCAAAGCCGCGCCAGGCAAAAGAAGCCCTTCTGCATGCCTGGGCATTTCAATTTGCCGACCGTAAAAAGAAAAAGCGCAATTTCCGTCGCCTTTGGCAAATCAAGATTGGAGCGGCTGCACGGCAAGAAGGCGTGAGTTATTCGCGGCTGATTGCGCGACTTAAAAAAGCTCACATCGAGCTTGACCGAAAAATGCTGTCAGACCTTGCAGCGAATCACCCGGATGTATTCAAAAGGGTTCTCCAGCAAGCCCCCTAAATACAAAAACACCTCGTACGAGGTGTTTTTGTATTATACTACCAGGAGATAAACTGCCGCGCTGGGATCATAAAGCTCTTGCGGAACTTCATCACATAGGAAGCGAGGACAACAAGCCCCAATGCCGCCAATCCATAGAGCGTCATTGCTGACAGGAATAGTTCGTAGAAATACTTGATCGTATGCCCAAAGGGAAGCGACGCAACGGAAAAATAGTCCTGCCGAAACCAGAGCCATGTCTGCCGCAGGAAGACCGGCAATCCGGTAAGCATTACCACCACGCTGTCTTGAACGATCTGTCGGCGGTGGTCATATGCTTTGATGCGGCGTAACGTCCGCGGTACAAAATCCCGCGATGGTTCAATCCCCCCTATGAGCTGGGTGTCCCGTATAAAATGTGCCCGCAAATAATTATCAATCACCGTCTCATCCTTATGATGGGTATCCATACTAGGGATGTGTACTGCCATACTCCATCGCGGCATCGGCAAGCGCTCGGTCGGATTTGATCACGCCCAGCAGCGCTTTCCGCGCCCGATGGAGTCGGCTTTTTAATGTGTTTTGGTTGATCCCCAAGAGTTCGCCGATCTCCTGATAAGAAAAACCTTCGTAATACAACAATCGAACAATCGCCCGGTCTTCCTTCACCAACCGGTCGATGCACTGCGCAAGTTGTCGCGACAATTCCGCCTGACTGATTTGGTCCTGATAATCAACGGTTGTCGCCTCTGGATGGGTCACGTGCAACGATTCGTCCAGCACAACCGTTTTGTCTTTGTTCCTCCGATAGAAGTCGATCACAACATTGCGAGCAACAGCCATGAGCCACGACTTTACTTTGTCGGGGTCTTTCAGCGTATGAAATTTTTTATAGGCCTTCAAAAAAGTGTCCTGCGCCAGGTCTTCCGCCTGGAACTTATCTCCCACAAAACGGAAATGGAAATTAACCATAGTCCGTTGATACTGTGCAACCAACTGTTCAAACCGTTGCAATGTGGTGTCCTCCATGGCTTGGTACGAGCGGCAGCTCGTAGCGATAACTAGGACTGCTCTCTATGACGGAGCATACCACACAAGAGTTGCGAGAAACTACATTGCTCAAAGAGCGTTTTTATGACATACTATTTAAGTTTCGCGCGACCGTGGCCCCGTCGTCCCTGCCTGCCGGCAGGCAGGTAGCCTGGACTAGAATAATGTCTTACTATCTCTATATTTTAGAAAACAATGCGGGCAAACATTACATCGGGATAAGCGCGAACATACATGTACGTCTGATCGCTCACAATACTGATAAAGTACGTTCAACGAGAGCGTACAAGCCGTGGAAAATTATCCATCAAGAGAAGTACGGTGATAGAATAAAAGCGAGACAGAGAGAAATAGAGTTAAAGACAAATTACGCCAAGCGAAATTCAATACTGCGACATTATTGAATCGCAACAATGGCCCCGTCGTCTAGCCTGGTTAGGACACAAGCTTTTCAAGCTTGGTACAGGGGTTCAAATCCCCTCGGGGCTGCACTTCGACAAGCTCAGTGTAAACTGAACTGGAGAAGTGTCCTGAGTTTATGGTTCGATTACGCTCACCATCGTGAGCACGTCGAACGATCGAAGGACTACCTTTGCCTATCGTTGAGAGTTGTGACCTAATCCCCTCGGGGCTGCAATCAATTCACAGTACAAGAGATTGAGAATAAACCGATTCTTATGATGAAATATATCGTCCAGTTCAAGAAATGGCTGTTGGATAAACCCGGCTTCATTTATCGTTTATACTTTCTGGTTCTAGTGTTGGGTATCCTTGGATTTGTTGACTACAAGTACGCTTTATCTAGCTGGCCATTACTAAGATTTCTCGGCGCAGTAAGCATAATCAAAAGTTCATCGGACTTAATTTTATTTTGGACATTTCTGGTTATTATTTTATACACAATCGAAACTTATAGATTAAGAGATGAGACTTATAGCTTGGCACAGGCTACATTAGAGGCAAATAGGAGCGCGCACCAACCGGGCCTGACAATGAGATGGATGCGGCCTAATAACGGTGACTGGGTTTTAATTCTCACAAATCAGGGGAAGGGTACCGCCCTGAATATTGAGATCGTAACTGATAATAACGAATTTGAGATTGATTGTGGGGGCGTTAACGCTATTTATCAGGGAGATGCGATAGGGGTAGACATCAAAAAGGACAATAGAAAATTAACTCATGAAGAAATTGACACACTTTCAGAGAGTCCCCTAAATGTTGTCATAAAATTCAGCTCTATGGAAAATCTTTCTTCGTTATTTTCTACAAAAATCGAGGTTAAGAACCCTCCACATGCAAAGATTACAGAAACACACTGGAGATAACTTATGACCATCCTCGCCATTGAGACCTCCTGCGACGAGACCGCCATCGCAGTTGTTGGGGTCTCTAGCACAGAACAATTCACTGTTTTATCGAATGTAGTCTCGTCGCAGGTAAAACTCCACGCCAAATATGGCGGCGTGGTGCCCAATCTTGCCTCACGCGAACATACGAAGAACATTTCTCATGTATTCGAGAGCGCGTTAACTGAAGCTGGTATCCGAGATTTTGAAAAAGAGATCGATCTTATTGCCGTTACTCACGGTCCCGGTCTCGGGCCAGCACTTCTGGTAGGACTTACTTTTGCGCGAACCCTAGCGTGGCTTTATAAAAAGCCGCTGGTTGGCGTAAACCACCTGGACGGCCATGTGCATGCTAATTGGTTGGGTCGCGAGGAACCACTGCCGGACATATTCCCAGCGCTCAATCTCCTGGTTTCCGGCGGCCATACGGAACTTGTCCTGATGAGCAGCCACAGCGAGTATAGACTCGTGGGGGAAACGCTCGATGATGCCGTGGGCGAAGCATTCGATAAAGCAGCACGCCTACTGGGACTTGGTTATCCCGGCGGACCTATCATTGATCGCCTAGCGAAAGAAGGGAATCCTGATGCCTATTCTCTCCCCCGCCCCATGCTCGATAAAAAGGGCTTCGATTTCAGTTATTCGGGACTCAAAACGGCAGTTCTCTATTTACTACGCGATTTAAATATCAAAAAACCATCAGCACAACTCAAAGCTGACATCGCCGCATCATTTCAGAAAGCCGCCATCGAAGTACTCGTTGAGAAAACCATGCGAGCCGCACGCCACTACAACGTAAAAGCTATACTACTCTCTGGTGGTGTCTCCGCCAACAAGATGCTGCGAGAACAGCTCGCGCAGCGATGCACGGATGCCAGTATCCTCTACTTTCAGCCGCCTATGGAGTTTACCACTGATAATGCGGCTATGATCGCAGTCGCCGGCTACTATAGCTGGAAGAAGAACAAACACAAGGCAGAGTGGAATAAAGTTTCCATGAATGCGAATCTTAATTTTGCTTCGGCATAGAACCTGGATATACTGACACTATGCCGCAAGAACTCTCTAAAGCATACAATCCGAAAGAAACCGAAGGCCGCATCTACCAACAATGGCTGGACAGCGGCTACTTTACGCCAGAGAAACTTCCCGGAGAACGAAGAAAGAAATTTGTCACCTGTATTGCTCCTCCTAATATCACTGGGGAGCTCCACATGGGTCACGCGCTAGAAACAACACTCCAGGACATTATTGTGCGCATGAAACGCATGCAGGGATATAAAGTGCTCTGGCTTCCGGGAATTGATCACGCCGGTATTGCTGCGCAAAATGTAGTGGAAAAGGAGCTTGCCAAAGAAGGCCTTAAGCGTCAAGATCTCGGGCGAGAAAAATTCATCGAGCGCGTCGAGCAATGGAAAGAGAAATATGGCACCGCAATTCTAGAACAGTCCAAAAAACTAGGGCTCTCCGTTGACTGGACACGGACCAAATACACCATGGACCCCGACTATCAAGAGGCGGTTAAAAAGGTTTTCCTCTATTACTACAAAGAAAAAAAGTGGATCTATAAGGGTGAGCGCGTTATTAATTGGTGTGTCCGATGTGGTACCAGTATTTCCGACTTAGAGGTAAACTATGTGCCGGAAAAAGGAAAGCTCTACTATATTAAGTATGGTCCGTTTACACTCGCCACCGCACGGCCAGAAACAAAACTCGGCGACACCGCGCTCGCAGTTCACCCCAACGATGAACGTTACACTACATATGTAGGAAAAGAATTAGAAATTGAGTCGGTAGATAACAATGTTCTCCCCGAGCAGCCCCCCAAGCTCAAGAAAATCTCGATTCGAGTAGTCGCAGATGAAGCAGTCGATAAAAATTTTGGCACTGGCATCATCAAGGTTACTCCCGCACACGATGTCACCGATTCTGAAATTGGTCAGCGCCATACACTCCCTTCTATCACCATCGTCGACCAACACGGCCGTATGAACGAGAATGCAGGGGTACGTTATCAGGGTTTAAAAACTTCAGAAGCACGGAAAAAGATCGTCGTAGATCTTCAGACGCTCGGTCTTATAGAAAAAATCGAGGACTACGAGCACAACGTCGGGCGTTGCGATCGATGTAATTCAGTTATCGAACCGCTCCCATCGAAGCAATGGTTCTTAAAGATGAAAGATCTTGCACAATTAGCTCTGAAGGCGCGCCGAGACGGTGATTTCCGACTCATTCCCGAACGCTGGGCCGGCCCCTATGATCGCTGGCTTGAGAATGTGCGTGACTGGAATATCTCACGCCAGCTCTGGTGGGGCCACCAAATACCCATCGAGGGGGAGACCGATGTCCTCGATACCTGGTTCTCCTCGGCGTTGTGGCCATTTGCGACGCTCGGTTGGCCAAATACAGCTGCGCCTGATTTCAAGGAGTATTACCCAACAAATTTCATTACCTCAGACAGAAATATTCTTTTTCTGTGGCAGGTGCGCATGGTATTTTCCGGTATGGAATTTACTGGCAAAGCACCATTCAAAGATATTTATATTCACGCGACCGTTTTGACGAAAGACGGCAAAAGAATGTCGAAATCGCTCGGCACCGGCATTAATCCCATTGAACTCATCAATAAATATGGTGCTGATGCTCTGCGTTTTGGTCTTGCTTATCAAACAACCGACCTTCAAGACCTGCGATTCGGGGAAGATACCATACTCATGGGAAAAAAGTTTGCAAATAAGCTTTGGAATATTGCAAGGTATATAGTAACAAGAGTAGACGGAGATTGGGATAGATATAAACCATTTCCCATAGACAAAATCTCTGGTTCGGTGAGTTTTGGTGGGCCAATGAGAACAACTGCCGAAGAGGTAACAAAACACATAAGTAACTATCGCTTTGGAGAGGCCGCCCACATCATCTACGACTACATGTGGCATCAGATCGCCGACAAATATATAGAGATGTCAAAAAATAAGGATACGCCCGATGAAGAGGAGATAAAACAAAACCTTGTTCTTTATCTTATTAACCTACTAAAGCTTCTCCATCCCTTCATGCCATTTGTGACCGAAGAAATTTGGTCAAAGCTTCCACTGGAAAACAAAAAACTCCTCCTTGTCGAGGATTGGCCCGTGCCAGAACGGGCCTAGATACGGTATACTGTACTCATGCCGCCAACGTTATACTATGGCACACTCGTGACAGTGGGAGTGTTGCCAAGCATCCTGTGGCTTTCCTACTATCTGCGTAAAGATTGCCATCCGGAACCCAAGGCGATGGTCGTCAAGACGTTCCTGATGGGGATTATCGTCTCCCCTATCGCGATTATTCTCCAGCTTGTGTTTGTCCGATTTCTGGAATACCTGACCGGATCGCCAGCAACCACGGATGGCCCAAGCTTCTATCTCTGGGCATCGTTGGTGGAAGAGGTGATAAAATTGTACGCGGTACAGATGATTGCCCTGCGCACCGCTGATTTTGACGAACCGATTGATGCTATGATCTATATGGTCATCGCCGGATTGGGTTTTGCCGCCATGGAAAACATCCTCGTCATGGTTCGCGTCGCACCCGACGGCCTCAATGGCACTATCAGCATCTGGCTACTGCGCTTTGTCGGCGCCACACTGTTACATGCGCTCTCCTCGGCTATTGTGGGTTATTTCTTGGCGCTTTCGTGGTTCTATGATCGCCACCGGTCGAAACTTCTCATATTCGGGGTCTTGCTTGCTACCCTGTTCCACTTTGCATTCAACATGTTCCTATCCATATCATCGTACAAGCTGCTCTCGTTGATCTACGCCACGGCACTGTTGGGGGTTATGGCGCTTTTCGTTTCGGTATTGTTTGATAAGATAAGAGAACGGCGCCAAAAGCGCATCGTACAACTGACATGAGCTATATCGAAGATAATCAGAGCGGGTCGGAGCTTGCCATACGGCACGAACGCACCCCTCGTCAGCCAGAGGGTCAGCTTACGGTTGACGTATTTCAGCATGACAGCGACGTGGTGATTCAATCCACTATCGCAGGCGTAAAAAGCGAGGACATCGATATTTCCGTAGCGAAAGACATCGTCACCATCAAGGGTCGTCGCACCCCTGATACCAGAGTGGGCTCTTCGGATTACTACTATCAGGAGCTTTACTGGGGACCGTTTTCCCGCACTATTATTCTGCCTGCCGACGTAGATGCTGACAGTGCCAAAGCATCCATGAAAAACGGTATTTTGACGCTTCGCCTACCACGTTTGGATAAGACGAGGGGTAAAAAGATACGCATCTCGGAATAGTGCCCAGGGTGGGAGTTGAACCCACATGATCTTGCGATCGCCAGCTCCTAAAGCTGGTGCGTCTGCCAGTTTCGCCACCTGGGCGTGGCTGTATCCTACCCCAACCATACATCTTTCATCAAATCAAAACCCCGCCACTCAGCTGAAGGGCGGGGTTTTGATTTAACTACTTACACTTATTGCAAGAATTGACGCGTTACGATACCTGCGAGTGTTTGTAGAATAACACCTACGCCGAGGATGACTGCCGCACCAAAAATACCCTTGAGAATAATGCCTTTTCCTAACTTTGCTCGCTCGTCACTGCCGCCCGCCGTCATCCACACGATACCGCCCCAAATAATGACGATGACTGCAATTACCACGCTAATGAGAATGAGGAACTGGGCAATAAGACGAATAATGTCCTCAATCTCACTCAAGGTCACCGGCCGTCCGCCGATACCTGCAGGGATAGTGGGATTGGTCAACGCCAATGCCACCAATGGCAAGGCGAACATCGCGAGTGTGGCACCTACGCGCACCCATGTCGCAACTTTTCTATTCACAACCACACCCCCTTTCATAAACATTCATCATAATAATTGAACTTCTCTCTATAGTACAACAAAAAAGGCAATGCCAACAGGGATTATTGACACACATTAATACGCGTGCCGACCAAGACGGGAGAACAACGCCGGGAAACGCACTGGCTGTCATAGCTACATGGTGCTCCGCGCGGCACTCGCCCGCCCCCACCGAAAAACCCGCGGCTTGAAAGACAATCACCCTGAATACAGTTTTCTATAGTATTCACAATCACGCCAACACCAAAAATGATAATCGAACCAATAATTGCGGCCCGGAGCATGTTTTTTGCCGATTCTAGCTTTCCTGGATCGCCACCCGATGTAGCCCACAAAATACCACTCAACACCACAAAGAATACCGCAACCGTGCCTGATATATAGAGCAAAAAGTCGGTCAATTTTGAAACCACATATTCTATAAATGGGAGTGTAACTGGCTGTCCAGGGGGAAGTGTAAGTGTTGATGTAGATGTAGGTGTCGCCGCGGTAGCAAGGGTCACAGAGGCAACAAAGACCACCGCTATCGTAATGCCAACTGCCGCAATGGTATATCGTTTCATGGTTGTAGTATTAGTCACACAAAATAGGATACGGACTTGATTTCGCCCCCACACTATAGGCAACCGTGGCAATAATCGTATAGGCGCCGAAGATCACGATAATGCCAACAATGCCCAGCCAGAATGCGCGGTTCGCCGACTGCACGGCAGAGGGATTGCCTCGGCTGAAAAAGAATTGCAGAGCATAGACCGCCAGTGCCGCAAGAATGAGGGTAACGGCTATCCGCGCTGTCCAGCATGCGAACCCATTCAGTATACTAAATATCTTGGTTGCCGTTAACTCTACCCCCGGCTGACCCGATAAATTATCGCCCCCCAACGGCCCGCCGATGGGTATGGCAGCGCCAAGCACGGGGCTCGCTAAGCCCAGAGCAACACCCGCAAGAACCATGACCCAGAGAAATATTTTCATCATTTATTCATCGAGCACACATTTCAGCTGACTATTACATATAAATCCGCTCGGACAGGGGTTACTCAACGTACATTGACCAACCGGTTCTCGTATACAAGCCTGACTCCTGTTACACACATAGCCGCTGGGGCACGGATTGGCTAGGTCACATTTTGCTGGCACCGAAGTTGTGGGTGACACGGTTGTTGTGGGGCTTGTGGTACTACCGCCGAGGTTCAAAACACTTTCTATAAGTGAAATGAACCCACGGCCGATAAGAATAACCGCAAGACCGATAATGACATACGTCAAAATCGTGCGCGCCCTGGAAACATTCGCCGGTACTGCCCCGGCGGTTAAAAATAGAATCCCAGCATAGACAATCAGAACCACCGCGATGGGAATAGCGATGTTGGTGATCCACACCGCAATCGTGGTGAAAAATTCCAGGAAACTGTTGATCTTGAGTGGGTTTTGGATTTCGAAATTGAAGGTTACGGGTTGACCCGTGGGCCCGGGTACGCCCGGCCCACCAGGCGGTGGTGTCGGGCCCGGCGGAGGGGCGGGGTCGCCACACAAACTCTTTCTTATCTGAAAGCATGGTTTGCCTGCACATTTTGGATTATCAGAACAAGTAGAAAGGTTTGCTGGACTGCATGCGTAGATGTACCCACTTCCCTCTGGTGCCACGCAGGTATATGTTGTATCGCCTGACCCGGCAGTAACACTAACACGGGACGACTCGGCCGCATTAGTCCCGTCGTGACATTCTATAAGAGCATACAACTTATAGGTATAGTCCTCTGTTCTGCCCACGCCAGTGTCTTGGATGACGATAGTGTCACTTATTTCTCTGGAAACGACAGCGGAGGTTCTTTCGAACGAAACTGTTTTGGTAACAAAAGTTTGATCAGCTGTATTGCTAAATTCTGCTAAAACAGACCACCTAAAGCTAGTTATACTGGGATACCCGCAAAAAGCGCTGTATTGTTCAAGGCGGATAATCACCCTCAGCGCTACAGGCACCCTGCCGTCAAGAGGTAAAATCTTTGGATTAACACCCGGCAGGGCGTCAAAGATAACGGAAACGCCGGATTCGGCCGCATAAGAATTCTGGGAACTGAAAAGAAAACCTCCACTTGCCCAGAGTGTGAATAAAAAGATAAATAGAGTTCTTTTCCAATGCACTTTCATATTATATCACTTCTCGTAAAAACACCGTTTAGAAAACGCCATAGCAAAATTCCACGTGCGGAGCATAGATTCGTGTTGCACTGAAGTTCCCAGCGCGATCTTTATTGCAAACTTTATGCTCATTATCGTCCCATAAGCATTCCCACCGCCGCGTCGGTCCGGTCTGGCCCGCACACATGGAGCATTCCCCGCCCTGGGCTTTTGCCGCAGGTCCACAATTCGTACTCGTTTCGCATGCACCAAGCTGGGCTCCTCCCCCATTGTAGCCCGCCGCTAACTGGCGCACATCGCATCCGCATGGACCTACCAGTGTTTTCAGGAATTCAGCCGCTATACATGATTGCGCTGATAGTGTGTTTCTCGTATTAAGCCAGTCAAAATCGATGGTCGCCGTAACGCCACAGGCGCTCATGAATCTATTAGCTGTGTCTATGGTTAGCTGGTATGGCCCCGCGGATTTGCCGTCATTGGAATTAATGAATCGCCCTCCCGTTTCATTGGCCATAACTGCTTTGAGAAGTTTTACGGTATCTACACCAGAACAAACACTTCTCGTGCCAGCACCAGCAGAAATATCGCTTGCAAGTCCGCCAATTACTCCGACGTCGCAGCCGTCACCGGGATTTACAGGCCCACATACACTTGAAGTATCGCCAGAGCATGCCACCCCAGTACAACTACCCGCAGCTGGTGTAGGGGTCGGCGTGACGCCCGGCACTCTTGCCGTGCAGGAAATCTTCCACCATTGGGTTGCCTTGTTCTCATCGCCCAGCACGGTGCGCAAGAGCGACGTTACAATGAGCCATGAGAATGCGATGAGCATGATGCCGTAAAAGACATTCTGTAACATTGCGCGGCCCCGAGAATAGAGCGATGGATTAGCGCCGCCTAGGAGCATCATAAATCCCGCAACCACCACTAACAGCGTGCCGAAAACAGGTACCACTCCAAAGAGAATGAAGTCAATAATGTTTTTGAAAAGCTTAAAGAGATCGCACTGATTGCACGGCTGATAATAGGAGGCATCTAATCGCGGCCTACCGGCTGGGGGCTCATTTAGTCCGCACGGCACCAGCGGCCACCAGTCAACGGCATACGCAATGGGAGCCAACGCGCTGAAGAGAACCACGACCGTACCTAGTATGAGAAATGTCTTGCGCATCACCGGTTCATAAGAGTTGATACCCTGTTTTCTGCACGCTCCAGCGCATCCTGAATGGACGCACGGCTGAAATTCACATCATCAATCATGTCAGCGAAGATGGTCTCGATGGCTTGGCTGTCTGCTTGATACCATGAGCGCGCCGCAAGCGCCTGCACCGCAAAGATGCCTAGATCGGCATCGTTACGCTGAAGTTCAATGAGATCGCGCCGCGCCGCTGGTCGCCGCGCAGTATTCAAGTAGGCAAGCGCGCCTTGACGCGACGCAAGATACTGAACAAATGCCCACGCTTGCTCGGGATACAATGATGCGGCTGATACGGCAGGCGCCCAGTAGCTCGCGTAGGTGCGCACGTCGTCAAGGGTTGGTTGGGGTATCGGCGCAACCGCAAAGTTCAGCCGTGATGCGCGTGTACGCAATACATCCTGTTGATGCGCATAGTTAAACATCATCGCGGTGGTACCTTCTATAAAAGCATCGATGGAGTAGTGCTGATCATCATTCCAGCAGTACACCACCTTTGAGGGATTGGTGAAATCCGTATAGAACTGGAGCACGTTGTCTCCTACGCGCTGGTTATCCACGGAACGGGAAAATGTCGCTGACGTTCCCCCGGGATCGGTCATCTGTACCCCGCTTTGCAGCATGAGCGACATGAGAATATCGGTCGAACGATTGATATTGCGTGCCGAGCCGATCGCCGCACCGGACTGAATAATGTTATTGCTCTGGTCAAATTTTGTCAGCCGCGCAACGACATCTTGAAATTCTTTCCATGTTCGCGGCGGACTGGCGATGCCAGCGGCATTGAACAAATCGCGGTTATAGTAGAGCCCGAGCGTATCTATATATAGGGGGAGTGCATAGATGCCGTCATTGCGCACTAAATCAGCATAGGCCACCTCAACGAATGCGTCTTGAAACTCTCGCGTCGTCATACCCTGCTGACTAAGCACCTCATTGGGCATGGGGCGAAGCTTATCGGCATGCTTGGGAAGCCAGGTATTGTGAATCATCCAAACATCGGGTCCCGTCCCGGCCGCTAAAGCGCTGATCACCGAGCTTTCGTAATCCTCATAGCTCATTTGCGAATATTCAATGCGAATATTCGGATGAAGCCCCTCAAATTCTCGTACCACCTGTTCAAATGCCGCTGGTAGGTCAAATACTCCCCAAAACCGAAGCACCGCCCGGTCAGCATTTCGATCACCGAAACTTCTGACGATAAGAATCACGGTCAAAAACACCAGCAGAACAATACCGGCTACGAGGATATAAAGGACGCGTCGCGAATTGGCAAAAGTTCCTAAATCCACAATATTAGGGCTTGGTAAATACTAGTCCGTAGTGATACTGTCCGGTTTCGAGCAGGCGTTCAAACGCAAATCCTTGTTGTTGCACCAACTGTTTCATCGCCTCACGATCCATACGCAATTCATCGGGCGGACCAAATCCGCCGGTTCCTTTATCCCACTCGAGAATAACGAGACGACCCGAGGAGGCGAGCACCCGTTTTGCTTCAGTGAGAATGTCTGCCTTCTTCTGCGATTGAAACAATACATTCGCCATGAGCACTACATCCTGTGAGCCATCTGCCAGGCGCGAGCTTCCCGGAACTTCCAGGTCGGCATGGACAGCATCGATATTCATTAAGCCCTTTTCTTTGGCTTTTGCATGAATACTGTCCAGCGCCGCTTCCTGCACATCAATCGCGGTCACCTTGCCTTCTTTCCCCACTCGCTTGGCAATGAGCATCGTAAAAAACCCCGAACCACATCCGAAATCAGCTGCACGCATTCCAGGGCGGAGTCCGAGATCATCGGTTACCGTTTGCGCATTGAGAAACCCCTTTGTTCCGACAGGAGCACTCCCTCTTAGTGCTGGGTTTTGGACAACAAAACTCATCCCCTACAGTATACCATGCCGGGGGTACGCTTTCAGTCGAATTATCCCCACTATACCAACACAACCGAGGCAACACGATCCGAGGAATCCAGGCGCATGACACGAACGCCCTGTGTCGCACGGCCGAGTACCGAAATACTCTCTACGCTCGTGCGAATAACTTGTCCCTTCTGCGATACTGCGATCAGTTCTTTATTTTCTTCTGAAACAATATGCGCTGACACCAGTGGGCCCGTTTTATCAGTTATCTTTGCCGTCATAATACCCTTGCCGCCGCGCTTTTGTACTTTATATGCTTTTACATCGGTGCGCTTGCCATACCCGCGATCCATGACCGCGAGAAGCTGAAGTCCTTTTTCTACTCCACCCGGAACCGCATCAGCCCCTACCACACGTTGCTGTTTTTCTAAGCGAATACCGATCACGCCTGCCGCGGCGCGCCCCATGGGACGAACGTCCTTTTCGCTGAAACGAATTGCATTGCCGTCAGAGGTAGTCAAAATAATCTGATCCATGCCGGAGGTCGCCAGTACCCAATGCAGCTCATCGTCTCCCTTGAGATTAATGGCGATCATGCCGTTGCGGCGCACCTGCTCAAACGCATCCATGGCAACTTTTTTGATAACGCCATTGGCCGTAGTCATAAACAGATAGAGACCTTTTTTATTTTTGGGGATCGGCACCACGGCGGTGATTCGATCGTTGGTTGAAACCTGCAAAAAGTTCGCCAACGACCTGCCTTTGGATTGACGGGATGATTCCGGCACCTCATATCCCTTGGTATGGAATACCTTCCCGGAATTAGTAAAGAATAAAAGCCCATCATGGGTATTAGCCAAAAAGAAATGGCTCACTACGTCCTCTTCTTTGGTTGCAATTCCCATGAGACCCTTACCGCCGCGCTTTTGAGCGTGCAGTTCATCGGGCGAAAGCCGCTTGATGTAGCCGCCGCGGGTGAGCATAAAGAGTGAATTCTCCTCGGGGACTAATTCTTCTTCGCCGATTTCTTTCAGCTCCGACTTGACTACCTTGGTCCGGCGCTCATCACCAAATTTTTGCCTAATATCTTTGAATTCGTCCTTGATCACTCCGAGTATCTTCTTTGGACTTGCCAAAAGGCCCTCCAAATACGTGATGAGGTCGCGTTTTTCCTTGAGTTCATCATTGATTTTTTTGCGCTCAAGGCCTGCCAATGCCTGCAAGCGCATCTCCAAAATAGCGCTGGACTGTTTATCGGAAAACTTAAACTTCGCCATGAGTTGACGGTGGGCGTCATCGCGCGATTCGGATGCTTTGATGAGTTTGATAATGGCATCAATATGATCCAGCGCCTTGGAAAGACCCTCAAGGATGTGCGTGCGATCTTTTGCCTTGGTAAGATCGAATTTTGTGCGCCGCGTAACCACTTCCCGGCGGTGTTCAATAAATTTTTCCAGCAACGGCTTTAAGCCCAAAATTTGTGGCTGGATGCCGTCCACCAATCCGAGCATGTTAAAGTGGAACGTCCTCTGGAGCTCGGTGTATTTGTACAGCTGATTGAGAACCTTCTTGGGAAACGCATCCTGCTTGAGGTCAATGACAATGCGCATTCCCTCCCGGTCAGATTCGTCGCGAAGATCTCGGATGCCTTCAACTTTCTTTTCCTTAACGAGATCGGCAATTTTGATGATTAATTCCGCTTTATTTACTTGGTAGGGAATCTCGTTGATGATAATCTGAAAATTCTTATTCCCCTCCACGATTTCTGCTTTGCCACGCATCACGACGGGCCCGCGTCCTGTAGCATAGGCGTTGATAATGTCCCGCTCGTTATAGATAAAACCTGCCGTGGGGAAATCCGGCCCTTTCACGAACTGCATGAGGTCGCCAAGGTCTGCCTCCGGATTATCGGCAAGGTGTATCAGGGCATCGAGCGCCTCTCCTAGATTATGGGGCGGGATACTCGTTGCCATCCCCACGGCAATACCTACAGACCCATTAACAAGAAGGTTGGGGATGCGCGCCGGCAGGACGGTTGGTTCCCGTCGAGAACCATCGTAGTTGGGGCGAAAATTCACCGTATCCTTGTCGATATCCTCCAGCATTTCATGCGCAATGGATGCCAGGCGCGCTTCGGTATAGCGCATCGCTGCAGCGGCATCACCGTCAACATTTCCAAAATTTCCCTGCCCCTGAATGAGCGGATAGCGGAGTGAAAAATCCTGTGCCATACGGACGAGCGAGTCGTAGATCGCTGTATCTCCGTGCGGATGGTAGCGTCCCATAACTTCGCCGACAGTGTTGGCTGATTTACGTAGTTTTGCACCGGCAACATTGCCGCTTTCCCACATACCCCATAAAATGCGCCGATGCACGGGCTTCAAACCGTCGCGCACATCGGGAAGCGCGCGCGCGACAATGACGCTCATCGCATAATCAAGATAGGAGCGTTGAATCTCCTCGGTAATTTCTCTGGTAACAATCGGGGGCGTTCCGTTCTGCATGGTATATTAGATCCCCGGAGAGGGACGAGGCGTACTGCGTATACCCGCGGTCGGTAATGTGCGCACACCCGTGTCTTGAGAACGCGGAGCACTCTCCTGCGGTTGTTCAGTATCGTTGAAGTTAAAAAGGTTATAGACGCTCGCGCGCAGCGTGTTGAACATCGTACTGATGGTTGCACGCAGCGGGAGCGCCTCCTGGGCTTGTGCCGCAAATTGCTGCTGGTCTTCAGCGCTGGGGTTGAGCAACGCATAGACCTCGCGTTGGAATGAGCTCAACCATACGAATCCGACGACAAGAATTACCACGAGCATGGAAAGGCCGAATAACAGTTGTCGTACGTGGAGTGGTTGTTTCTGAATTTCTTTGAGTAATGACATAACGCGTGTACTACGCCGTGAGTATGACGAGTTTGGTCTCGTCAACGGGCAGATTCTTTTTCACAATCCGGTACTTTTCCGTCTTTTCAGGGCTCAACCCGATCTCTTTGACAAATTTTTCCGGTCCATCCAGCTCTTTTATGGCAAGGCCCTGAATCTTATAGTGCATGGGAATGATAACTTTTGGTTCAATCTGCGACACGATTGCGGCGGCTTCCTTGGATCCTACCGTAAAGGTACCGCCCACGGGAACCATGAGCACATCAACATCGCCGATCATCTCGACCTGCTCCTCGGTCAAGGTCTCCTGCCCAATATCGCCCAGATGGCACACGGTCATATCTTCCGCTTTAATAACAAAGATAGTATTGAGGCCTCGCTCTGCACCGCTAGTACGGTCATGAAACGAGCGAATGCCCAGCACGGCGACCCCCTTGCGCTCATACTCTCCCGGGTTTGCAATAATGAGCGCTCCCTCTTCTGTTCCTTCGGTATGGTTATGATCATAATGCGCGTGCGTCACCAATACCAAATCATCCCTAATTTTCGGCGGCCGGAGCCCAATTTCCTTTGAAAATGGATCAATGAGAAGGCTCCCCTCTTTCGCCTCAATGCGGAAGCAACTCTGCCCAAACCAACTTATCGTCATACCTCCATGATATCAAAAAATGGCTTATTTCGCAAGAGAAAAATGATTCAAAAATGCTTGCAAAATTACGCTATATCATGTAGAGTATCGGATGTCTTATTTTATGAATATGACTGCCTCTCTCAATGGCGCCAAGTCGATGAAAGACCTCCTGGCGAAAGAGGAATATCATTTGCCCAAACCAGGGCAGATTTTAACTGGGACAATCATCGCGGCATCAAAATCAAGCGTCCTGGTTGACCTTGGATCGTCCGGCATCGGCATCGTATACCCCGGGCAGTTTTACGATAACCCTGATCGTATGCGGGCTCTGAAGCCGGGCGACCCGGTATCCACGATGCTCATCGAACTGGAGAGCGACGAGGGCTACCGCGAGTTATCGCTCAAGGCCGCACAGTTGACCACCGCATGGCAACGCATTAGAGAACTCAGAGAAACAGGACAAGTCATCGCCACGCCCATCATGAACATCAATAAAGGGGGTCTCATTGTGCAGATTGAAGGCGTCCAGGGATTTTTGCCATTGTCCCAGCTCGCTCCCGAACACTACCCGCGCGTGGAGGGCGGCGATACCACGAAAATCGTCCAAGCACTGCAAAAATTCAAGGGACAGGAATTTAAGGTAAAAGTCCTCGATTATTCAGAACAGGAACACAAGCTCATTGTTTCCGAGCGCGCCATTCAGGAAGAAGTGGTCAAAGAAGAGCTTGCCAAACTTTCGGTAGGCCAGATCGTCGAGGGTGCCGTGACGGAGGTGACTGATTTCGGTGCATTTGTCCGCTTGAGTGAAACGCTTGATGGACTTATCCATTCTTCGGAAATTGACTGGAAGTATGTCGAAGACCCTCGCGATGTTCTTCAGCCGGGTCAGACTATTTCGGCAAAAATCATCAGTTTGGATGGGGGCCGTGTCTCGCTTTCCCTGAAAGCCCTAAAAGACAATCCCTGGCTGACCATACAGGATCACTACCAAGTTGATCAAAAGGTGCAGGGACGCGTCATCAAGGTGCGCGCTAATGGTATTTTCGTGGAACTGCCGGGAGATATTGTCGGCCTCATCCCCTCTACGGCATTGACCCCCGAAGCCCTAGCCCAGTTCGAAGTTGGCAGAGAATATCCATTGTCCATTGTGAGCATCGACCCCGCCAATCACAAGATTGTCCTCTCTCCCGTTCCGTAACCTTACACATTCTTCCTAGCTACCATGTCTCGAATCACCAAATATATTGCATTGGTCACCTTAATCCTTTTTGCCGCATCCGGTATTGCGGCATTGTTGGATGGTTCGTTTAGCGATACTACTACGGTTCCCTTATCTGCAATCGTCGCCCATATCAACGACCGGAGCGCAAAAGAAATCGTGGTAGAGGGACATACACTCACCGTCACGCTTGCCGACAAATCCGTGATCGTTGCGAAAAAGGAATCGGATGCTTCGGTAAGCGAAAGCTTGCTCGCTCTAGGCGCTGACAAGGATAAGCTTGCAAAAGTTGCCATTGAGGTGCGCGATCCCGGTGGATTAGCAGTTATTCTCTCGTCACTGTTGCCTACGCTCATTCCCCTTCTTATCATCATCGCCCTCTTCTGGTTTATGTTCCGGCAGGCGCAAAAGGGCTCCATGCAGGCCTTCAGTTTTGGCAAAACCCGCGCACGCTTGGCCAACCTTGATAATGAAAAGAAAAAAATCACCTTCAAGGATGTCGCAGGATTGGTAGAGGCCAAAGAAGAAGTGTCGGAAGTCGTTGAGTTTCTTAAGGACCCCCAGCGCTTTCATAAACTGGGTGCTCGGATTCCGCGCGGCATTCTCCTTATCGGGTCACCGGGAACTGGCAAGACGCTCCTGGCAAAGGCGGTTGCCAACGAAGCCGAGGTACCGTTCTACTATGTCTCCGGATCGGAGTTCGTTGAGATGTTCGTCGGCGTAGGCGCCAATCGTGTGCGCGATACATTTGATCTGGCAAAGAAGACCGCTCCTTCCATCGTATTCATCGATGAGATTGACGCGGTTGGCCGCCATCGCGGCGCCGGTCTTGGCGGCGGTCATGATGAACGCGAGCAGACGCTTAACCAGATCCTTGTAGAGATGGATGGTTTTGACCGTCACGAGGCCGTTATTGTGATGGCCGCCACCAACCGCCCCGATATTCTCGATCCGGCACTGCTGCGACCCGGACGATTTGACCGCCGCGTGCTTCTGGATGAGCCATCATTGAAAGACCGAGACGCCATTTTGCGTATTCATGCGCAGGATAAGCCGTTTGCACCTGATGTGGACTTCAAAAAAGTTGCTGAACGCACTCCCGGATTTTCCGGTGCTGATCTTGCCAACCTCGTCAATGAAGCAGCTATTCTGGCCGCTCGCAAGCGACAGACGCATATTAACCAGGACAATATCTTTGAGGCCATTGAAAAAGTAATCCTGGGGCCAGAGCGGCGCTCGCATGCATTTTCCAAAAAGGAAAAAGAAATCACCGCCTACCACGAAGCGGGCCATGCGTTGGTTGCCGCATCGCTTCCCCACACGGATCCGGTGCATAAGGTTTCGATTGTATCCCGCGGTCGAGCCGGCGGCTACACCCTCAAACTTCCTACGGAGGACAAGCACCTGAAATCACGATCTGAATTCGAGTCAGAGCTTGCGGTCTTACTGGGTGGCTATACCGCAGAACAATTAAAGTTTAAAGAGTTAACCACGGGAGCATCCAACGACCTGAAGGTGGCATCTGATATCGCGCGCAAGATGGTCACGCAATACGGCATGTCCGAAAAACTCGGGCCGGTTACATTCGGAGAAAAAGATGAGCTGGTATTCCTGGGCAAAGAAATCGGCACCGAACGCAATTATTCAGAACATATTGCGCAAGAAATCGATCGTGAGGTGAGCGCACTCTTGACGCGCGCGTTTACCACCGCGAAAAAAGTCATTACCCAGAAGCTCGAGCACTTGGAAAGAATAGCCCAAGCGCTCATCGAGAAAGAGACTCTCGAACAGAAAGAATTTTACGCACTCATAGGAAGCGCGTAGAATATCCGCATGGGCCTGTAGCTCAACGGTTAGAGCAAACGGCTTATATCCGTTAGGTTCCTGGTTCGAATCCAGGCAGGCCCACATTGCGCGCTTAGCTCAGTGGTAGAGCACTGCTTTTACACAGCAGGGGTCGTGGGTTCAAATCCTACAGCGCGCACATATGGAAATACTAACTCAGGTTCTCGGGTGGATTGGGACGTTTCTTGTTTTACTTGCCTATTTTTTAGTTTCAAACAAGAAACTTTCCCCTACCAGCGCTGTCTATCAATTAATGAACCTCGTCGGTGTCATTGGTGTCGGTGCTAATGTTTTCTACCAACACGCCTGGCCCGCGCTTGCTCTACAGACTATCTGGGGATTGATTGCTGTCGCAGCCTTGGTTAAAAACCGATGACCCTCCCCATCGTCTACGAAGACGACAATCTCTTCGTTATCAATAAGCCCGCGGGCATTGCCGTACATAAAGCCAGTCCCACGGACCCGCAAGAAACCGTGGCTGACATCCTTGTGCGTGAGCGGCCGTACTTAGCCAGTGTTGGCGAAAGCCCTCTGCGCCCGGGCCTCGTGCACCGCCTTGATAAGGAAACATCGGGCATCATGCTCATCGCAAAAAATCAATCTGCGTTTCTCTTTCTTAAAGAACAGTTTCAAAGCCGGTTGGTAAAGAAAGAATACCTCGCACTCGTATATGGCCATCCGAAAGAACCAAAAGGAACCATCGCCGCTCCTTTAGGTAAAATTGGCGCTAAGCAGACGACGCAACTTAAGGGTCGCCGAGAGCTAGTAGAACGCGACGCTGTTACTGATTATGCGACTGAAAAATCATTCCGAGATTACACACTTCTGCGTGTGATGCCGCAAACAGGCCGCACCCACCAGATTCGTGTGCATTTAAAAAGCATCGGGTGCCCTATTGTTGGCGACGCGCTCTATGCCACGGGTAAAACAAAACCTCCGGGGCTGGATCGTATGTTTTTACACGCCACGACTCTAAGTTTTACCGCGCCCGACGGCAAAGCGCTTACACTCGAAGTTGAACTACCGGAATCTTTACAGAAGGCCCTAGATACGCTAGAATAGAACTCTCAAAACATGAGTACTGCCCTGCACAATTTCATTACCAAACATACCGGAGAAAACCGCTTTCCTGATCTTCGCGTTGGCTGGACAGTAAAGATTTATCAGAAGATCAGCGAGGGAGAGAAGGCCAAAAGTCAAATGTTCGAAGGTGTTATCATCGCTCGCCAGCATGGTGACGAGCCCGGAGCTACGATTACCGTCCGTAAAGTCACCGGTGGCATTGGCGTTGAGAAAATCCTTCCCTTGCGTCTCCCGTCTATTGAAAAGATTGAGGTGGTGAAGCGTCCTCGCGTTCGACGAGCCAAGTTGTACTACCTCCGTGAAAAGTCCTCAAAAGAAATCCGCAGGAAGACCAAACACGCGGTAAGCACTCCTGCAGAAGCCCCTCAAGAAGTTGCCTCCTCATAGTTGGGTTTGTTACTATATGCACATTACGCGCGGGTGGCGAAACTGGCAGACGCACTACCTTGAGGTGGTAGCGCCCGCAAGGGCATGGAGGTTCAAATCCTCTCCCGCGCACATTTTGACAATGCGCGCTTAGCTCAGTGGTAGAGCGTCTCGTTGACGTCGAGAAGGTCGTAGGTTCAATCCCTACAGCGCGCACAATTATAAAAGCCCCGTAACGGGGCTTTTATAATTTCTGGTGCCGCGGGGGTGAATCGAACACCCGACGCCAGCCTCTTCCGAAGCTGAATTGGACTATATCATATCGCTTAAAGCGACTCGGGCGCTTCCCTCCGCCTTAGGCAGAAGTACTCCCTTGCGGGATAGTCTCTACACCTTCCCCGACATGGTCGGGGCTTGGCTCGGGATTGTCCCGCAAAGGCGGGGTGTTTCCCGAGTTCACCCGATTTTTCAATCCGTCTCTCGACGGAAAGCCCCAAAGATTTCAGGGCTGCGCTCTACCACTGAGCTACCGCGGCGTGAAGGAGACTATAGCACGAAATCATCGTTTTACAAAACCCCAAGACCGCAATCTCTATCCACAGCTACTTATCAACTTTTTCATTTCTAATCCGTACTGCTGTGCTATAGTTATAGGTAATGAGGTACGAAAAAGCTAAAGCATATCAACTAAGAATCACGGGGAAAAGTTATAACGAAATAACGAAATCTTTAAAAATCCCAAAAAGCACCTTGTCGGGATGGTTTTCCGGTCTTTCATTATCGGAAGAAGCACAGAAGCGACTTAAAGTACGGGTAAGTGCCGCTTCTCTGCGAGGTCTTCTTGCGCGGAATAAAAATCAGACCCGCCTGGCTCAAGTGCGAGCACAAGAGACCCGAGAGAAATCCGCAAAAAGTGTGCGCGAGCTTTCTAAGAGGGATCTCCTCATGCTGGGTAGCGCTCTCTACTGGGCAGAGGGATATAAGAGGCCCATCATAAGAAATGGAAGTCCCAGAACCTATCACCGGGTAAGTCTAACAAATTCCAACCCAGAACTGATAGGAATATTCCTGAGATTTCTCAGGGAAATTTGCGAGGTATCTGATGATAAGATTATCGCGAATGTCAGAACATTCAGACATCAAGACCCGACATATATTCTGGACTTTTGGCAAAAAATCTGTAAAATTCCCTATAGCAACTTCCGAAAGACGATCCAAACGATAAGTATTTCGAGCCAGAGAAGGAAACCTTTTAATTCCCTGCCCTACGGGGTTATGCAAATATCAGTCAACAGCACCGATCTCTTTCATCGAATCATGGGCCTCATTTCGGGAATCGCTAAGAACAGATAAAATTGCGGGTATCGTATAATGGTATTACATGTGGTTGCCAATCACATGACGGGGGTTCGATTCCCCCTACCCGCTCCAATGAAACAAGTAGTTAGAGCCATCATTACAAACAAAGAAGATCGTGTCCTGCTCATTAAGAGGGCTAGAGGTGTGGGGGCCGGGCTCTATGCGCTAGTCGGTGGTAAGCCAGAACCAGACGAAAATCCGAAGGATGCAGTAATTCGCGAGGTTAAAGAAGAAATAGGATTGGACTTCACTCCCACTGGCCAATCCGAATCGTTGGATAAAAGTCATGACCTGGTTAATCCCTGGAGGGTTTATTATTTTACGGGAACTACCAGAGGCGAGCTCAATCTCAATAAAGAAGAGGTTTTAGAAGTCATTTTTGTTTCAGAGGAAGATATCTCGAAAATCAACTTTGCCTTTGATTGTAAAGAAAAACTTTATGAGTATTTTCGGTCTGCTAACAGGTTCTAATATCATCTACTAATCCGCTCGAAAGTCAGTCAAAAACAGGCCAAAAGGGGCCTGTTTTTAGCCCCCAGGAATCATTGACTTTATATACCTGAAATGCTATAATGTACGTACAACCTAGAGAGTAGCTTTATGCACAGAAATTGGCTATAGACGCCATTTTTTGTTGTCCCGATTCACGATGCATAGCATCGGGATCGTGACCTCCGAACTACTTTCCCTCGGTTGTACATTATGAACAAGAACTACATCGCAGTGATCGTATTGATTGCAGTCCTTTTCTCTTACAACCAAGCTTCCGCCGGTATGCTCGACTGGGTCGGCTCAAAGCTGTCGACGTCTCTTGTCGGCAGTGATGCTCTGCCGTTTGAGCAACTTTACAGTGCTATCGCGGATACTAGTGAAAACGATGTTCCTGCGCGGCCTGTATCGAAGGCCCCCGCAACCCCAGTGAAAAAGGCAATCAGCAAGACTTACGTTGTGAGTGTGTCGGCGTACTCTTCGACGCCCGACCAGACTGACGATTCGCCATTTATTACCGCTTCGAACACCTACGTTCGCGACGGTATCGTGGCAACCAACATGTTACCGTTCGGTACTCGGGTCAAAATCCCGAAACTGTTCGGCAACAAGATCTTCGTTGTTGAAGACCGTATGAACAAGCGGTATACCTACAACCTGGATATCTGGTTCCCGAATCGTGAGTCAGCGAAGCGGTTCGGTCGCAAGACCGTAACCATCGAAGTATTGCCTCTCTAAAATACTAAAAGCCCCTTTCGGGGCTTTTAGTATTTTGTGCGCCCTGAGGGATTCGAACCCCCGACCATCTCCTTAAGAGGGAGCAGCTCTACCAACTGAGCTAAGGGCGCATTTATTTATAACCGGAGGGAATCGGTCACAAATATCAGCTTCGTCAGTCACTCGCTGATTTCGCGACCCCGGCTCGCGGTCTCGCAAGCTTGCGAGACATCGCTCCGCCTTTCGATTCCTCCTTTCGGATTCATAGCCAAGAATCTGCACTCCAGCAGTGGAGTACAAATTCTTGGTTGTGTCCCCGGAGGGAATCGAACCCCCATCAACAGCTTCGAAGGCTGCTACTTTATCCGTTAAGCTACGGGGACATTTCCCGCAAAAAGACGGTAATACTATACCAGAAAAATCCTATTTCTTCAATGTGCGGGGATTAGCCCCGTACCGATTTCTTAACGTAGAAAGTGAGGCGTTAAGTGCGTCTAATGCCGTATCGATGTCCTTTTTGGTCGTCGCCCGCCCGAATGAAAAACGCAGGGCTCCGCCGAGATACGGCGCGCGTACACCGATGGCTCTTAATACATGCGAAGGTTCCACCGAGTGAGCGGTGCATGCCGAGCCCTTTCCCACTGCGACTCCTCGCTGATCGAGTTCCAGCAAAAGATGCTCACTCCCCATGCCAGACACCGCGATATGCACATTGTTGGGCAATCGTTCCTCTCCCAATGGCCCGTTGATTTTTATGTCGGGAAGCTGTTTCTGTACCTTGGTAATAAAATAGTCCCTCAACGCGCGCATGCGGCGTATCCGCGCGTGATGAATTAGTCCCACCGCGCGGGCAAACCCCGCAATGCCGGGGACGTTTTCCGTTCCCGCGCGAATGCCTTGCTCTTGGTGACCGCCACGGATCCAGGGTACGATGGGCGTCCCCTGGCGGACATAGAGCGCTCCCACGCCCCGGGGCCCATATATTTTCGAACTATTAAACGACAAAAGATCCACGCCGAGATGCTGGACGTTCATGTCGAGATATTCGGCCGCCTGACATGCATCCGTATGAAAAAGCGGGTAGGGAGAATTGTGCTTCCGGCGGAATTCGCGTATATAATTGCCGATTTTCGCGATGGGTTCTATCGTGCCGATCTCGTTACTCCCGTAGATGACCGAGACAAGGAGCGTTTGGGGCGTTACCAGTTGTTTGATGTGCTCAAAATCCACCCTGCCGGTGCGATCAACGTGTATCATCTGCACCTTGAACCCCTTCTCCGAAAGTGAGCGCATAGGATCAAGAAGTGAAAGGTGCTCAATAGGCGTGGTGGCCACGATGCGAATCGTATCGGGAGCCGCTCCGGCGACACACATCACCGCCATATTATTCGCCTCTGATCCTGAACCGGTAAAAAATATTTCTCCTGGCCGCGCACCAAGGAATGTAGCCACGTCTTTGCGACTCTTGTAGAGAATGTCTGCCGCCCGACGACCGGCGCTGTGGAGAGAAGATGGATTTCCAATTTCCCGCGCTGCAGTAAGAAACGCTTGTTGCGCCCGAGGGTCACACGGTGTTCCCGCGGCATAGTCGAGAAAGATTGTTTTTTTCATAAAAAAACCTGCCGACCGGCAGGCAAACGCCTCGAAGGCGCCCCTACCCTAGCACAAACCGACAGTTGAAGACAATTACGCGAGATGCCGATCGGGCCAGAAAAAGAGAGCAAGAAATCCCCCGACGAGGGCAACATCACGGACCAGAACTTCATTCAAACCATGCGTCCCCATCACGCCCAGGAGAAAAAGACCCGCCAAAACAGAGAAGATGCGGATGAAGATTCCTGAAACTACGCTCACACCGACCAGCACCTCGAAAATTCCATTGAGATACATGAAATTCTTAGCAGAGATGTTGAATGTCTCGAGCATGCCGTAGATCCATTGAGGAAGCCAGGCATTGATCCAGTAGTCCGGGTTGATAAACTTTCCCACCCCGAACCAAAGAAATACCGCCGCAAGCGACAAGCGCAATACCCATTGTGAATACCGGAGGGACTGTACCATGCGTACCCATTATACCGCACAACGCTTTTCAATGAAATCCAATACCTTTTCGACGAGTGCCTGCTGGCGGACTTGCTGACGTACGCGTCCGAGATCGATCTGCTCGGGAGATAGATTTTGCCGGAGTACCAATGATTGCACCACCGCGGCCAACTCCTCTTCAATTTCTCGATCGCTTACCGCGATATTCTCCTGTTTTCCGACAGTATGAATAACGAGGCGGATTTTTGCTTCGCGCTCCGCGTCTTTGCGCCAATCATCGCGCAGTTGTTCGCGGGTTTTTCCGATATGCGCAAGATAGGGAGCCAATTCCATGCCGCGCTCATGCAACTGCTGGTCAAAACCCGCAAGTAAGACCTCAAGCTGTTCCTCTACCATCTTCGCAGGTACTTTGATGGGCGCGTGAGCGATAACGGCATCAAGAATCGCCAACCGTATGCGCTCCTGTTCCTTATGTCCTTTTTCCTGTGCAATTCCGTCATGCACATTGGATCGCAACTGGGCCAGATCTGCGAACTTTCCTGCTTTCTGTGCGAAAGCGTCGTCAAGCGCGGGGAGCTGTACGGTCTGCACGAGGTTAATTTTTACATGAACCGAGAGTTCCTTGCCGGCAATATCTTTTTGGAAATAGTCGTCGGGAGCACGAAGCGTAAAATCTTTCTCTTCTCCGGTGCGCAGACCTATTAATTGATCCTCGAATCCCGGCAAAAACGACTTGCCGCCAACGATGAGCGGATGATTGTTGCTCTCTCCCCCGGTGACAATTCCTCCATTGTTCCGAACTGCAAAATCAACTTCCACTCGGTCCCCCAAGGCCACAGAGCTTTCTTTGGGAAGAAATGTTGCGCGGTGCTGGCGCAACGTTTCGAGGGTCTGTTCCACCTCGGCATCGGTTACTTCAACTTTCCGCCGCTCAACCTTGATGGTGGTAAAGTCGGGCAACGTGACGTGTGGAAAAAGGGCCATAGTGACCTCATAGACAAGATGCTCGGGGCCATTTTCCCGAACATGCAGGTTGCTGACCTCGGCAACGTCTAACTGTTCGGATGCTACCGCTTCGTCGAGCGAGCCCCGTACCGCAGCGGCAAGAGCCTGCTGCAGAATGGCTTCCTGGCCAACATGGTTTTTGAGTTTCTTTTGAGGAATTTTACCGGGTCGAAAACCGTCAATGCGTGTTTGCTCGTTTACCACACGCTCCGTCCGGGTAATATATTTTTTGATATCGTCGGCATTTAATTCCACGACCAGTTGCCGCGTGGCATCATCAACAGTTTTGGAGTCCACGCGCATAAATCGAGGGTATTCGTTATTCCGTCGGCTTGTCGGCTCCGGGAGCTTTTTCTGGAGCAACTTGTGACTCACTTTCCTGATAGGTCAGCGCTTCTTTGGGAGAGCGGACATCAATGCGCCAGCCGGTAAGTTTTGCCGCAAGACGCACATTCTGCCCTCGTCGCCCAATCGCAAGAGAAAATTGGTCATCAGAAACCTCAACCAGCGCGCTGTTGTGCTCTTCGTCTACCAATTTAACGTCCAGGGTCTTGGCGGGAGAAAGTGCATTGGCAATATAGACACCCGGGCGTTCATCCCACAGAATGATATCGATTTTTTCCCCTGACAGTTCGTTGATTACCGTCTGAACGCGGACTCCTTTTTGACCAACGAGTGACCCTATGGGGTCGACGCCTTCTTCGCGCGAGGTAACCGCAATCTTTGTCCGAGAACCGGCTTCGCGGGCGATACCTTTAATCTGCACGGCACCGCTGTCGATCTCCGGTACTTCCATGCGGAAAAGTTCCTCGACAAGCTTCGGGTGTGCGCGCGATACCACGACAACGGGACCCCGCGGTGTTTCCTCAACGCGCGCAATGATGCATCGAAATCGCTGACCGATGCGGTAGTTATCGGTGGGTACTTGCTCCGCGGGAATCAAAAGCCCATTGGTCTTGCCTAAATCAACAAATACCAGCGCTCCCTCTCGGCGTTGCACCACGCCGCTAATGAGCTGTCCCTCTCTGCCTTTAAATTCCGCCAGTACCGCATCGCGCTCCGCTTCCCGCAAGCGCTGAATGATAACTTGCTTGGCTGTTTGCGCGGCGATGCGCCCGAATTCCGTTTTCGGCTCCAGTGATGTAGTGAGCTCATCTCCTATTTCGATTTTTTCATCTTTGCGACGCGCGTCATGTAACGTAACGTGTTTTTCGGGATTAAATTTGAGACGCGGTTCAGCGCTTTCTCCCGGCTCATGGGCCACCGCTTCAGAACGCATGCGTCTCTGGCCATCGAAATCCTGCGGATCGGAATGCTCCTCCATCAATTTCTTAGGAAGCACTCCGGTAACGTACCCCTCTTCGTCGTAGCCATCCACCGCGTAGTGCACTTGGGTAATCTCAAGAGCGCCCGTCTCGGTGTTGAGCTTGGCGCGAATAATCTGCCCCTTTTTACCATAGTCGCGCTTATACGCCGCGGCAATAGCCGCTTCTATGGTCTCTAGAACGCTTGTCTCAGAGATGCCTTTTTCCTCGACAATCTGACGTATTGCGGATGAGAACTGCTTAACATCAAACATATTATGCTGGGGAGGCTCTGATAAAGAACAAGTCCGCGTACCGCGGACCAGTCAACATACAGGATATACTCCCAATGGGATTATTGTAGCAAACCGCTTGTCGAGAGTCAATGGGAGCGCGTTTTCTGCGCACTTATCCACAAAATTGCTTTACAAACAGGTGTTGTTCGCTATGGTGACCAGAGGCATCTGGACGTTTGGACATGCCCAATCAACCCGCTCACACGCAAAAAAGTAAAACGACCCAACTCGAGCAAGAACTCGAACGAAAATTGTCGTCTATAGCTACCCAGAAGGAGAACGCCGTCGCCCAGGCAATAGCCAAACAAGCGGGACTTCCCTTTTCTGACCTTAACGCAATCCCCATTGACCCCGATGCCCTCATGCTTGTTGATGAGCCGACCGCGCGCCGCGGCACTATCGCAGTCATCGGACAAAGCGGTTCCGCGCTTACCATCGCCGTGCTGAATCCTCGTGATCCCCAGACCCAAGCGGTCACCGAGCAGCTCCGTACTCGAAATTTCCAACTTACCCTTATCGTCACCACCCCGACGGGATTAAACCGCGCATACGAGCGCTACGGACACGAAAAACCCCAAGAAACATTTGAGGTAGGGGCAATCGATATTGATGAAAAGAAAATCGAGGCGCTCTCGGGGAAAATAAAGAATTTAAGCGATGTGGAAGCCGCCCTAGGAAGCGCTTCCACCACCGAGCTCCTTGAAACACTCCTTGCGGGAGTGCTTACGGTGCATGCCTCGGATGTCCACTTCGAGTCCGAATCAACCGGAGCACGCATCCGTTTTCGTTTGGACGGCCTCCTCCAAGACGTCGGCCGACTCTCCGAGGACTACTATGGTCGCATTCTCAATCGCGTTAAAGTGCTCTCCCGACTTAAGCTGAATATTCACAAAGCACCGCAGGATGGACGTTTCACCATCCGACACGCACAAACGCCTATCGAGGTTCGTGTTTCCGTGCTACCGAGTGAGTATGGCGAGACGATCGTGCTTCGTCTCTTGGATCCGCGAACCATCCGTGCGGACCTTGAGAGTTTGGGTATGCGCTCCGATATTCTCGCCGTCGTCAAGGAACAACTCGCAAAACCCAATGGTGCCATCCTCACCACCGGCCCTACGGGTTCGGGAAAAACGACTACACTGTATGCATTCGTCAATTTTCTCAACTCATCCGATACAAAAATTATCACGATCGAGGATCCGATCGAGTATCACATCGAGGGTATCTCTCAAACACAAGTGGATCCTTCAAAGGATTACACGTTCGCAAACGGCCTGCGCGCCATTGTTCGCCAGGACCCCGATATCATCCTCGTGGGCGAAATTAGAGATAATGAAACGGCAGATATCGCGCTGAATGCCGCACTGACGGGCCACCTGGTATTCTCCACGATCCATACCAATGATGCGGCGGGAACAATCCCGCGCCTTATTGATCTGGGCATACGTCCGCCGATTATCGCCCCCGCCATCATCCTCGCCATGGGCCAGCGACTCGTGCGGCGCCTCTGCCAGAAATGCAAAAGGGCCACAAAACTCTCGGCATCAGATAAAAAAGAAGCGGAAGAACAGCTCGGGCCGATTCGCGCACGCCTTTCCGTTCCCAACCTCGCCACGGCAACAATTTACGAATCCGCGGGATGCACGCAGTGCAATATGACCGGCTATCAGGGCCGCATCGGCGTATACGAAGTCTTCCTTGTCACTAAAACGATGGAAAAGCTGATCCTAGCCCAGCCGGCCATTTCGGAAGTGCGCGAGCTTGCAATTAAGGAAGGCATGGTGACTATGCTTCAGGATGGATACCTTAAATTATTGGAGGGCATCACGTCGCTTGAGGAAATACGGCGCGTGTTATGAGTACATTAAAAGGACCACTGTAACCTGTAGGCAAAGTCCTCTTTCTTATACAAGAACGAGGTAAGATACTTCCGAGGAGTAATCCAGTCGAAACCGAATTATCCGGCTAAGATGGTATCCCGGTTGGACGTCGCGTGTGAACTTGATGCCCAATTGCCTACAGATTACAATGGTCCTGAACTCTGCGCGAGAATTAAAGACCCCGACTCTGCTACGGGATCGTTGTATTCATTCTAATCCAAAAACACATGGATGTCAAGACCCCTTCCACCGCACCCCGGGCCACTGTCGACGATCAGGCTCTTGATCAGACGCTGCGCCCGAAGCACTTTCAAGAATATGTCGGCCAACGGCAAATAAAAGAGAATCTCAAGATTCTTATCGGAGCCGCGCGCAAGCGCAAAGAGCCCATTGAACACATTCTTCTCCACGGGCCGTCTGGATTGGGAAAAACCACCCTCGCCTATCTGATCGCCCGCGAGCTCGGTGCCAATCTAAAAATAACTTCGGGTACCGCATTGGAAAAAGCCGGTGACGTCGGGTCAATCCTAACCGGACTTGCCGACGGCGACGTGTTATTCATTGACGAAGTCCACCGCCTTAACCGTGCAGTTGAAGAGGTTATCTATCCAGCCATGGAGAATTTCAAGCTGGACATTATTATTGGCAAAGGCAATGCGGCGAAAACCCTTCAGATTGATCTGTCGCGTTTTACGCTGATCGCCGCCACAACGAAAATATCTGCGCTCTCATCCCCGTTCCGCTCACGCTTTGGCGCGAATTTCCGACTCGATTTCTATACCCAAGACGACATCGAGCACATTATCACACGTTCCTCGGATCTTCTCGGTATTGCCATCGCGCCAGAGGCGGTTAGGGCCATTGCTGAAGCAGCGCGATTTACCCCGCGCGTTGCTAATCGACTCCTGAAGCGTGTGCGCGATTTTGCCCAGATGCACGAGGCGGGAACCATCGATGTCCCTATCGCCCACAGCGCCCTTAAAATGCTTGAGATTGATCATCGAGGACTCGAGGAGACAGATCGAAAAATCTTGCGCATCATTGAAGAGCACTTCCACGGCGGTCCTGTCGGCTTAAAGTCAATCGCGGCGGCACTCTCGGAAGAAGAAGCTACCATTGAAGACGTGTACGAACCCTTCCTCATACGCGCAGGACTTATGGCCCGAACCTCCAAGGGACGTGTTATCACCGACGGCGGGCGCGTTCACCTGGGATTGGAGCCAAAAAATAGTGGATTTGCTTTCTAACATGTCGGGACATTCGAAATGGGCTCAAATCAAACACAAGAAGGCAGTCAGCGACCAGAAAAGGGGTCGTGTATTTAGCAAACTCGCACGCGCAATCACCGTCGCAGCGTGCGGAAACCCCGATCCAAAGAGCAATGTTCGACTCCGCGCCGCTATGGAAGCAGCCCGGAAGGAAAATATGCCCAACGAGAACATCGACCGGGCAGTTCAGAAAGTCAGCGACGTTGACAGTGCTCGCCTGGAGGAGCTCTCTATCGAAATTCTAGGGCCCGGTAATACCGCGCTTGTGGTCAGTGCTATTACCGACAGTAGGAACAGGACTATGCAGGAGATCAAGCGGCTCGTAGCGCTTCACGCAGGACGGATAATGGAACCCGGCTCTCTCGCGTGGATGTTTAGGGCCGGTGCTTCTGCGCCTCTTTCTGAATCCGAAGCTTCGGCACTGTCACAGTTGGTAGTGGCGCTCCAAGAGCACGATGACGTACAGGGCGTACAGACAAACATAGCACCAACCGCATGATTTTTCTTGGCATTGATCCCGGCACTACAAAGATCGGATATGGAATTGTCGAGTATCAGAATAACGCCTTTTCGTGCTTGGCATACGGCATCATCGGCAAGCCAGGGACCGATCGCCAGGACAGCTTTCTTGACACCGCAACTCGCATTCGGGAACTCATCACGCAGTTTCGGCCAGTTGCGGCCGGAATTGAGCGACTCTTTTTCGAGAAGAACCAAAAAACGGCTATGGCCGTCAGCGAAATGAGAGGGGTTATCCTGGCCACGCTCGCCCAGTGTGGCATTCCGGTACATGAACTGACCCCGCTAGAAGTGAAGAAATCAATCTCTGGCTATGGGCGGGCGGAAAAGCGCCAAGTGCAGCTTATGGTGCAGCGAATTCTGGGGTATGCCGAGCCAATTCGACCAGATGATGCTGCCGATGCATTGGCGATTGCCATCAGTTGCGCGAGTGCCCCCCGATAAGTGGATATCCCCGTTGACACTCCTTCCCCCCCAGGTACAATGAGCCAAGATTTTGTATCACTGTTAAATTTTGCGCTTGCGCGAAGTGCTCGTGCGCCCAAGGCGCCGCACTCCCGTCGGCCGCTCCAGTATGAAGCCGTACATACGTTTATCATCACCGCATTACGCATACGGACAGGAGATCTGGGCGGAGGAGCAGGAAGGGGAAGAAACGACCATAGAAGACGATGACGATAAGAAGGAGCGGCCATGGGCTGATGACGATGACGAAGAAGACGAGGATGACGAAGTTGCGGGATGACAACTACTCTCTATCATAAAACGGCCCGCGGGCCGTTTTATGATACCTTGAGGAATTTTCCTTTACCGACTTTTAGCCGTTCTCCCTCCTTGAGCACGTACTTCCACTCTTTAATTTTTTGACCATCGATCTCGACACCCCCCTGATCAATAAGTTGATGGGCCGCTGACATAGTTGGAGCAACACCCGCGGTCACCAGTCCCTTGTCCAGGGACTGACCACGTATTGCCATTTCCTTGTCTTGGGTGGCTCTTTCCACGGCACCTTGACCGTGATACATCCTCACCAGCTCCTCTGCCAACTCTTCCTTGAATTGGCGGGGGTCTCCTTGCGCATGTTCTCCAATCCAGTCGAGGTCTTTTTCGGTACACAATTCAAATGCTGTGGCGACAACCTTATCGTCGAGCATAAGAATTTTGCGCCGGATTTCCTGCGGTTCATCAGAAATTGCAATGAGATTGCCCTCGCTCTTGCCCATCTTCTTTCCGTCGGCTGCGTCAGCAAATAAGCGTAGCGAGAACACGATCTTTTCCTTGCCCGACAATTGTTTCATGAGAGTTCGCCCGACCAACATATTGAACGTCTGGTCGCTTCCCCCGACTTCGCCATCAACATTCATCGCCACCGAGTCGTACCCCTGCATAAGTGGATAGAGAAGTTCGTGAATGAAAATCGGTTTTTCCTGCTTCATGCGCTCCTGAAACATATCACGCGCAAGCATTTGTTGTACCGTAGCGCTACTGGCAAGACCGATCACATTTTCTAGCGTCATCGGGGCAAGCCACTCACTATTGCGTCGAATTTCGAACGACCCTCGTGGTAAGATCTTGGTGATTTGGTCAATATAGTGCCCCATATTGCCCTCTACCTCCTCTTTCGTGAGGGAGCGTCTCGCTGCAGCCTTGTCCGTAGGATCCCCGATACGAGCGGTAAAATCCCCAATAAGAACTACGGGGCGATGTCCTAGTGCCTTGAGCTGTTTCAGGAACAAGAGTGCGATGGTGTGGCCAAGATGAATTTCCGGAGCTGTTGGATCGATCCCCCAATATACCACAAGGGGGGTCGCGCCAAGGAGACGCTCTCGCACTACCTCTTTTGAGGGATATGCCATCTCTCCCTCGACCCGCCGTGTGAGTAGTTCGTCAACAATTTTTTCTTTCTCGCTCATAGCATCAGCGTAGCATACCGGAACGGCTTGTGAAAACACATTTTTTATGGCACAATTGTTCAGTGAAAATTTTCCCGTATCGTCCGGCGCACAATATATCTGCCCGGGTTCACGCGTGGACGCTCCTTGCGCTATGGGTTGTCGCCGGTGGTGGCGCACTCCTTTTTGCCTGGATTATTTATTTAAGAACAACGCTCCCCGATCCAGAGGCGATTGCCACGCGCCAGGTTAAGGAATCAACTAAAATATACGATAGCACCGGAGAGACACTCCTCTATGATATTTATGACGAAGAGCGGCGTACGGTCATCGGGTGGGATCAAATCCCACAAGCCGTAAAAGACGCAACGGTCGCCATTGAAGATGCTAATTTCTACGGGCACAAGGGCTTCGATATCCGTGGCATTGTGCGTGCGTTCTTTAAGATTCTCTCCAGCGGCACCGTTTCGCAGGGCGGGTCCACCATCACCCAGCAGCTTATTAAAAAGGCTCTCTTGAGCGACGAGAAGACGCCGTCCCGCAAGATACGCGAGCTGATGCTAGCAATCGAGGTCGAACGGCATTTTACCAAAGAAGAGATCCTTCTCATGTACCTTAATCAGATTCCCTATGGCTCCAATGCCTATGGCATTGAGTCCGCGAGTCGCACATTTTTCGGCAAGCCCGCCAAAGAACTTGCCCTTGCCGAATCGGCCCTCCTTGCCGCACTACCCCAAGCACCAAGCTATCTTTCCCCCTATGGAAGCCACACCGAGGAGCTTACGGGCCGCAAGGATTTCATCCTTCAGCGAATGCGAGAGTTGAATTTTATTAGTGACGAACAGTACGGCGCAGCGCTTGATGATAAGCTCGAATTTACCTCTGGCCGTACCGGGTTGAGTGCTCCTCACTTTGTCATTATGGTAAAGGACTACCTCGAGCGTAAATATGGATCCGATGCCGTCAGTTCTGGCGGTTTTAAGATTGTGACATCGCTCGATGCAAAACTTCAGACCAAGGCGGAAGAGCTCGTAAAAAAGTATGCCGAAATTAATACCGTCCGCTACAAGGCCTCTAATGCCGCCCTCGTCGCGGTCGATCCCCGCTCCGGTGGCGTTATTGCGCTCGTGGGATCTCACGACTATTTTGACATCGAACACGAGGGAAACTTCAATGTTGCGACTGCCCTTCGCCAGCCCGGGTCTGCGTTTAAGCCGTTCGCCTATGCGGCTGCATTTATTAAGGGATATCCCGACGCAACAACGTTGTTTGACGTCAGAACGGAATTTAACCCCTTGTGCTCCGCTAACGCCCTGCAACAGAAGGACCGCCTCGGAGATAAGTGCTATCACCCGCAGAATTATGACGGCCTCTATCGAGGTCCCGTGAGCATGCGACAGGGACTTGCGCAGTCATTAAACATTCCCTCGGTGAAGACGCTCTACCTCGCCGGTGTTCCCGATACCATTGCGCTTGCCCAGAAGATGGGCATTACCAGCCTTAACGAACCCGCCCGCTACGGGCTCTCGCTTGTGTTGGGCGGCGCAGAGGTGCGACTTGTTGACCTCGTTTCCGCATATGGCGTTTTCGCAAACGACGGCGTGCGTAACCCATGGTTCCTTATTCAGCGTATCGAGCGCGCCGACGGAACCGTCCTTGAGGAAACAGAATCATCCCCCAGCCGAGTTCTCGACTCTCAAATTGCGCGACTCGTCACCAGCGTGCTTAGCGACAACGATGCTCGGGCGGGTGTATTTGGCTACAACAGCCCTCTCTTTTTTCCCAACCATTCTATCGCCGCAAAAACAGGAACCACGCAAGAGAATCGCGACGCGTGGGTCGTCGGATATTCCCCGTCAGTCGCAGTGGGCGTCTGGACCGGCAACAACGACAACGCCTCTATGACACGCGCGGGGGCAGGTATCAGTGCGTCGGGGCCCCTGTGGCGCGAATTTATAGCACTTGCGAACGCGTCGGGCGGAATGTTCGACGAGCCAAGCCCCGTGTCTTCCGACAAAACAATGCTCAACGGGCAATTCCGAGACGCGGCGGGACAAATTCATTCCATCCTTTGGTACGTTGACCGACGCAACCCCCTTGGCCCCCTGCCTGCGAATCCCAGTAGGGACTTCCAGTTCGAGAATTGGGAATCAGCCGCGAGAACCTGGGTCTCTCCGGGAGCGCTGTAATGCTACCTCGGCGCCTCCCTACCGCCTCAAGGGCATAATGAGATACGTGAACTCATTTTTGTCATCGGCCGGACGAATAATGAGCGGGCTTCCGTCCCCGGTAAACTCCACCACCACTTTTTCTGTGGTGATTGCTTTCAACCCGTCGAGAAGGTAGTGGAAGTTCAACGCTAAAGAAAAAGCGTCGTTTTTTAACACCGCGTCGGTCGTGGCTTGTACCTCGCCCTTGTCGCTGTTACGCGCGGTAACACTCAGTGTCCCGTCTTCGCACGAAACCGTTACATCGGAAATTGACGAGGAAAAAAGGCCCGCAAGCCGCACGTTGCGCTCCAATTGCGTTCGACTGATCAGTGCCTTTGAGGCCCATTTTTCTGGAATAACCTTTTTGTAGTCGGGATAGTTCCCGTCGATGAGCCGCGAGATAATCTGGCAATCTTGAGAGGTAAATGCAATCTGATTGTCCCCCACTGCCACGCTTATATCAAGGGCGTCATCTGCGGTGAGGCGTAATACCTCAATCGCCGTTGCGCGAGGAATAATAACTTTCGCGCTCCCGCGAACCTTCCCTTTGGTGATCTTCTCTGCGAGACGAAAGGAGTCGGTCGCCGCACAGGTAACCGTCCCCGACCCCGCCACTAACAGTAATCCCGAAAGTTCTGGCCTTGATTCAGACGTTGCAATAGCATCAACCACTGACGCTAGTAGGTCTTTTAATGCCGGAGCTCCCATCGAAAACAGTGTCTCGGCTGAAATTTTAGGTATAATGGGATACTCTTTGGTATCGGTGCCGAGAATTGCTGTTTTATGCGCCTTACTTGTGATGTGAAGCGTGTTGCTTTTCGTTGATAGTACAACGGTTTCTTCCTCAATGCTTTGAATAACGTCGTTTAGTATTCTTCCTGGAACTGCAATCTCCCCGACCTCATCGGTTTTTGCGCCGATAAAACAGGTAATGCCTATCTCAAGGTTTGTTGCGGCAACTTTAAGCCGCCCACCCTCCGTTTTAAGAACGACATCGGCGAGAATGGGGAGCGCGGCCGTCTTCCCAATAATCGGCTCGATGAGCGAGAGCGCTCGTCTAAAATTTTTCTGCCCGACGGTAAGTTTCATAATAAGGTATAAGTAATTACTTAAACTATTGTTATTATTACTCCGGCTTTTTACCACATGGATACCCGGCGTACGCGTTAACCATGGCAGAATCTCTCGCTAAAAACAGCAACAGGAAACCGTGTAACATGTGGATAGATATCTGATACTGATTGGAAAAAATGTGTGAAACGTTTTTCATAAGAAATCCAATGTTATTTTTTCAACACCCAAGCCCCACATTATCGATACGTTATACACAGCGGACTAGCGCGTTTCAAATGAATTATAAATACGCTCTTTGATAAGGATAAGCTCTTGCTTAAGTGGGTCGTCGGCAGCCTCCTCCCTTTTTATCTTCTCACACGCGTGAATGACCGTTGAGTGGTCGCGACCGCCGAGCTTAGAGCCAATTTCGGGGAACGAGAGCTTGATCTCCTCTCGCAAGAGGTACATGGCGATTTGGCGCGGCCGGACAACCTCTTTTTTACGACTTCGCCGCGTGAGATCATTAAGGGAGATGTTAAAAAAATCCGCGACCGCCTTAAGAACGGTTTGAGGAGAGGTCTTTCTATAGGGAACGCTTAGGTAGGCGTTAAGAATGTTTTTTACCTCCTTGAGGTCGGGCATACGGTTGTAAATTTGCGCAAACGCAATAACGCGATTCAGCGCTCCCTCAAGCTCCCTGACATTTTTTTGAATATGGGTGGCAATGTAGGCCAGCGCCTCATCGCTTGTGGCGTACTCTTTTTCAGTACACTTGATCTTGAGAATGGCAAGGCGCGTTTCAAAGTCGGGCAGGCCAACGTCAATGACCATACCCCCCTCAAAGCGCGAGCTCAAGCGCTCTTCAAGCGCGGGAATGGCCTTGGGGAGGCGATCCGAGGTAAGGACAACCTGCTTATTCTTTACGTGGAGTTCGTTGAAGACGGAAAACACAATTTCTTGCATCTTCTCTTTGCCGGCGATGAACTGAATGTCATCTATAGCGAGCACATCGAGTCGCGCATAAGCGTTTTTAAGATCCTCAATCGTTCTCGTTCGGATTGCCTCGACAATCGCCGCGGTCATTTTTTCAGCGGCGATGTAGAGAATTTTCTTTTCTTTCTGTTGGGAAAGGAGGCGGTTACCAATGGCTTGGATGAGGTGGGTCTTCCCTAGACCCACCCCCCCGTAGATAAACAGCGGATTGTAGAGTTTCCCTGGACTTTTTGTGACGGCAAGTGCGGCAGCGTGGGCGAGTTCATTATTGGAGCCGACCACGAACGAGTCAAAAGTGTATTTCTTATTAAGATTGGTGGTACGGTCGACATCGGGGTCGATATCTGCTCGCGAGGTCTCCTCAAGCTCTTTTTCCAAGATGATTTTTGAAAAATCCTGCTTGGTGAGCTCTGGTTTGGGCTGCCCAATGATATAGCGAACGTCTCTGATCTCCGGAACAAGCTTGCGGACCGATTGGAGAATTTGTTTATTGAATTTATTTTCGAGCCACTCTTTGACAAAGCCATTCGGCACACTGACGAGGATGTTCGATTGGTCTCGCGAAACAACGGAAGTGTTTCTAAACCATGTGGTGAAATGAGCGCGCGAAAGAGCTATCTCCATTTCGCCGAGCACCGCTTTCCAAATATCCTCGTTCTGCATGGTGATTAAAAAATATGAGACGCCGCAAACGTTGTCCGAAACCACGATAGCGCACGAGACAAGAAAGGAAAGGAGGGTTTTAGTGGACAACCTGTTTATAGCAGGTGGAAAAACGGACGCAATATTGACGGCTGAAAAAAACGTTGTTGGGTGAAAAATATGTTGACGAACGGAGTCGTGGAAGATATACTCACCCCACGAACTCATGGGCGCAAAAGCACTAACCTATCGGCCGAAACGTAAAAAGCGCAAGCGAAAGCACGGATTCCTAAGCAGAATGCGATCACGCGGCGGACAACGAGTCCTGCAGCGTCGCAGAGGTAAAAAACGTGCACGCCTGGCGGTCTAGTAACCGTGGCACTCGCAACACAACACCGTCTACCGGCCAAGATTTTCCGGCAGGTCCTAACGCAAGGAAAAACTGTGCAAGACAGTTTTTTCTTTTTTAAGATCTTGCCGAATCAGTTGGGAGTGATACGGGTAGGCATGGGTATTCCGGTGCGACTCGTGCCTAGCGCGGTGGATCGTGTAGCAACACGGAGGCGTATGGCGCAAGAGATCGAGCCGGTGGTCAAGGATGCGGCGGTCGGGTATGATATTGTGATAATGGTGAGAAAACATAGGGGAGAACAGCCGCCAGGACAACTTAGGCGCACGTTCGAAAAAATTATTTCTCAATCTTGAATTACCTACACATAGCTATGAGGAAAATGGTTCTGGGGGGCATTCGCATCTATCGCTCTCTGGCGCCGTGGGTGTTGTCGTTCGGTGGACTTCAGACGTTCTCGGGATGCCGCTTTCCCGTGTCATGTTCTCGATTTGCCGAAGAAGCGATCTCTCGCCACGGTCTCATTCGCGGCGGTACTATGGCGCTTGAACGACTTGCCCACTGCCATCCGTGGAGCGGGCGCTGTCTACGCATATGACCTGGTTATATAACGAAATTCTGTATCGTCCGCTCTTCAATGTGCTTGTCTGGATTTCCCAGCTGCTTCCCGGCAACGATTTTGGCTTGGCAATTATTGCGCTGACGCTTATTATTCGGGGACTTCTTTTACCGCTATCGCTTGCGACGGCACGCTCCCAACGGGTGATGCAGAAACTCAACCCGCGCATACAAGAACTCCGAGAAAAATTTAAACAGGATCAAGCGGGACAATCAGCCGCTATGATGGCGCTCTATCGCCAGGAAAAAGTTAATCCGCTTTCCGGGTGCCTGCCCCTTCTTATCCAACTTCCGGTCATCATTGCTCTGTATCAGGCCTTCCTTGCGGGATTTAAACCAGAAAATCTTAACCTCCTCTACTCATTCGTGCCTCGGCCCGAATTTATTAATACACTTTCGTTCGGCATTATCACCATAACCGCGCAGAGCCCCCTGCTTGCCGTGGGAGCCGGTATTGCCCAGTTTTTACAGGCGAAGATAACGATGACTGCCCAAACCACCAGCCCTCAACCGGAGATGGCAGCCGCACTGAATGCTCAAATGGTCTATATCTTCCCCATTATGGTAGTGGTGATAGGTTGGAATCTCCCCGCCGGCCTCACATTGTACTGGATCGCGACTGCATTATTTTCTATCGGAGAACAATTATATCTCCGGAAGGCGGTTCGCTGATCACATTACCATGGACACGACGTTGCGGGAAGCCATACAACAATTTATTTCTGCCACGCTCCGGCTTATGCAATTGGAGGGAACAGTGGATATCCAAGAGAATATTCGTGACGGGCTTCGAGAAATTTCGGTAGCCATCACCGTCCCCGACCACGCAGAGGTGTTTATCGAGAGGAACAGCCAGGCGTTGGACGCGCTCGAGCACGTCGTGAGGCTCATGCACGGCCGAGACGCTACCGATAGAGTTGCGATATCTGTTGATGTCAATAGACATCGGCACATGCGACTTGAGCGCGCCATTACACTTGCTCAACAAACGGCGGAGCGGGTTCGCGCGACCGGACAAGCGGAAACCCTAATGGCGATGAGTTCGCAAGAACGCCGCGCGGTACATACAACGCTGGCGGCATATCCGGGGATTACCACCGAGAGCGTTGGACAAGAGCCAACCCGGAGGATTGTTATCAAGGCGGCTCCTATTGCGGAATAATAAACGACCAGAGAAGACCATCGTAGGCATTGCGGACAACCCCCCACCCTCCGTGGGTTAACGTCTCTCGCACACTCAGCGGAGTCGTTGCATAGGTAGTGGTGACCCATGGGGTGTCATTTGTCATACGGGTAACCGCGAGGACATCGGGCACCACGGTATTGCCGTATCCCTCACTGGAAAGTGGCGTCTTGGGCATGCCGCAGACGAATGCGGTAACCGTGGACCACGCACATTTCGATGCGAGCGTTGTGATGGGAGGGGCATCCTCTCGAGCGGTAGCAAGGGTAATGATACTGGTGTGAAGCGAGCCATCTTCGAACCACGAAAGGAGTACCCGGGAGCCGTCAGACGACCATACGGCATGAAGCTGGCTGCGTCCCTGAATGACTTGGACAAGCCGTCCATCAAGGCCGAGAAGATAGAGAGTACGTAACCCGTCGCTATCGGTGGCGATGAGCGCGATACGTTCCGGAGTTGGCCAGGAAAGTTCTGCGCTGTTCATGCGTGTTGCCAAAATCTCTTTTGCACCGGTTCCATCGGCAAGCGTTACCACGATACGTCCCCGAGCGCCGTCATTTTCAAGATACACGACCTCGTCCCCCTTGGGCGAAAACGCGACGGCGAGCACATTGGCCGGAAGGGATCGAAACGATTCCGTACGAAGATCGAAGAGTTGCCAACCGTGGAGCATGGCAGAATCGACTAACGCGGCGATCGTAAATCCATCCGGGCTCCATACTACGTCCCGAACGGCGGTGTGCAAAAGCGTAGCAAGTGTTTGGTACTGTCCCCCGTCGGGCTTTGACTCTGCGAACGTTGCGTTGCCGGCATCCCAAAACCTGACATTGCCTCCGCGTGTGATGGTCGGAAAGAGCACTCGTTCAGAATTAACTCGCGTGAGGCGCAAGGAGACCGGCAGGTCCTCCTCACCCGGAGTGTTTTCGGCAACGCTACGCGCAATATGTGCAACGGGCAGTTCGGTCTTTTGTGACCACCAAAGATAACTCCCCACAAATATGTTTGCGGCGACAACGATGACGACAAGAATAAGTAACCAACGGTGTTCGCTCATGGTGAGGTTAGACGCGCAACGTGCTGTACGGTGGTACTGCGTGATTTAATAATTGCCCAGAGCACGAAGACTGTCCGTAGAGGGAGGATGTTGAGTCCCGGGATGAGTTCTCCGAAAACACCCACGAGCACGCGGCGGAAGTGTTTTTTACCGCTTTTCGTGAAGCCGAGGACCACAAGAAGAATGCCGTCGCACAAGAGCCCCACAAACCATCCCAATGTCCCTATCGTCATAATCTCGACGGCATCTCCGATAAGAGAAACAACGATAAGGCAAAAAGACACGACCCAACCGAGGGATTCTTCTCGTTGAGACGAGTCGGCCTGGCCTGATTGACCCCCCTCCGCCGGTTGGAGACCCCGTTGCCGCTGTCGTTCAAGCTCGACTTGGACTTGTTCTTCTGAAGTAATATCGGCCATGGAATGCTACTGTGTCATTTTTGCCCATTCCTGCTTTGCTTTTTCGATTTCTAGAAGCTGGCGCGGATCAGATGTGATGACCTGATCCTCGGCGTAGGATGCAACTACGCGGATGCCGATATGGTTCTGTCCTAAAAAGAAGAGACCGAATCCAACCCGCGCCTCCAGAAGATAATATTTTTCTGCGTCAGTCAGATTGAACGTTTGCTGGATGATATCAACGGCGGCTGGCGACTGTTTCATGAGGATCTGCATTGAGGAATTGGTGACGATGGCCTTTCCCTGGGGCGTTGCCATGAAATCCGGTATATCTTGGGAAATGGTAGTAAGTCCGACGTAGTATTTCCTTCCTCGTTTGGCGATATTAAATAGAAAATCCGCCCCCGTGGGATATTTCATAAGCCACCAGGCCTCATCAACCACCAACAGGCGTTTACGCAATTCGCGACGTACTTGTGTCCAGATATGGCTTAACACGAGGTACATGGCGATAGGCCGTAGCTCCTCCTCCATATCGCGAATACTGAACACCACGAGCTGGTTATTGAGGGCGACATTGGTGGGTCGGTTGAGAAATCCCGCAAAGGTGCCCTGGGTAAACTTGCGCAAGCGTACTGCCATGGCATCTGCGCCCGTCATTCCCTCAAGCACACTCTGGAGATCGGCCAAAAGCGGCGGTTGCGATTGGGAGAAATCGCTATCCGGCAGGATGTCCTTTATGGCATAGGTCTGCATGAGCGCCTCATCGAGAATAGAATCCTCCTGCGGCGTCAATTCCCCCAGGAGGAGCTTCATAAGGCCCGCAAGGTCAAGGATATGGGATTTGAAGACGTCAGAGGGCGACTCCCCCTCTTTAGGTATGGGTAGATCAAACGGATTGATGTGCTGATCAGAGTTGATGGAAATTTTGACAACAGTTCCACCAACGGTTTCTGCCAAGAACTTATATTCTTCTTCGGGGTCGATGGCGAGGACCTGCGTATCGAACATTAAGCTTCGGAGAATCTCAAGTTTTACGGCATAGCTTTTACCGCCTCCCGATTTTCCAAACACAACACTGTTAGCATTTTCCAGATCAAATCGGTCAAACAGTACCAGGGAGTTGTTATGGGTGTTAATGCCGTAAAGAATACCCGAATCCGATGTCAGGTCGTACGAGACAAAGGGAAAGATTGACGAGATGGGTTCGGTGTTGAGCGGCGTGGAGATTTGGAGGCGGTCATCGTTCAGGGGCAGTGTCGACATAAATCCCTCAACCATGCGGAAGATGGACGGTTTCGGGAACACCAGCTGGTATTCCAAGAGTCCGCGGATTTTGTTTTCGGCTTCCTCGAGCGCTTTTAGGTCGTTCTCGTAGAATGTGATATAGACACCAAGGTCAAAGAATTTGTCAGTTCCCTGCTGGAGCTTATCTCGCAACGTTTCAATGTCGGCGATAGCCGTTTCCAGAAGCGGGTCACGCACCTTTCCCTTGGCGGCCTCGTCAAATGCTTGTGCCTGAAGGCGCGCAAGCTGGTCGCGGAGTTGTTTTAGGACTGTAGCGGTATTTTTTGGCGCGACATAGATGGAAATGGATAGTTCGCGATCCAGATTGACGATAGACGCAAACCAATTGGTATGAAGATAGCGCGGGTAGGTTGCAAGAAAGATGGTCCGCACCAGTTTCTGTCCAATCTGGACATGCGTCGACGAAATATTGAGCGCAGACGGCGCGAGCGCATCGGGCATCAGTTGTTCGGTTTCTCGAAATGCCATATTACGGTTGGGTGATTCTCACGCCGGGATTATAGAATGCATAAAAAAGTTGTTTCAGTTCATCCGTGGGGATGATGCGTGCCCTCAGGCCAAGCCCCACCAGTCCATCGAAGACAAGCTCAACGCGTTGGGCAAGCTGATTGCGATACCCGGAAAATTTTTCCTCTTCCATGGCGGCGGTAGGTTTTTTCCGTCGTACG
>JBBUGO010000013.1:0-7578 GCA_038056025.1 Patescibacteria group bacterium | reverse complement strand
ACCGACAGCTCAATGGGTAAGTTCTCAGCTGATGGTCTGAAGCGGGACAGGGTATATTTCCTTGAACTTTTCCCCCAACCCCTTTGCCTTAACGAAATCGCGCTCAAACACAGGCTCCTGGTGCCGAAGATGACCGACCTTTACGCTTGTATCAACGACAATTTTTGCGTTAAGGTTCTGGCGCGCGGCGATGCAGAAAAATATATCCTCGCCCACGTTTGTATTTGAGAAGAACATACCGTGTTTCATTATTGCTTTTAGTTTCCGCAGGAATGGAACGGAAATAAGCACCACGCCGAAGCCGATTCCGTCAACCGTGACGACTGAATTCGGAGCGTAGTCCTCGATGAACCGATTATGGAGTTGGCTCACCCCGTTCACGTCTTTTTCCCAAAAGTGCTTATACATGACGGGATTGTACGGGTAAAGCCGTTGGGTGCAAACAGGCGAGGCCATATCTGCCTTGTATTCCTGCATCGTCTGAAAAACCTTCTCGAAGCAATGCTTGGGAATAAGCATGTCGTCGTCAATCATGAACAAGTAGTCCATGTTCTGCGCCATGGCCTCGTCGGCGATCATTTCGCGGGCGTAGTTGACGCCGCACCGTCCGACATTCCCGGTGAAGAACTTAAATTTAGAGCGAGTTTCCAAGCGGGCGTACTCCATGTATGTGTCTAAACGGTTATCGTGAGCCGTGCAGTCGATCATCCCGTAGGATGGTTCGCCCAACATAATTTTAATCGTGGTCGTGTCGAGGAAAGGGTCCACCTTTTTTCCAATAATCGGGTCAGTTGTTTCGATCACGAGAGACCACCTGTCAACTTCCAGTAGATAGTTTTTATCCAATCGAAAAAGTTGCCCGTCGTGGCGAACTGCACTTTATGACCAAGACAGACTCCTTTGCTGATATCGGAGCGGCGAAGAAGGTTTCCGCAAGCGCAGCGGTACAACATCGGTGGGTGTGTTCCCATTAGAGTCTCCGTTGCTTAGTTTTCATAGTTAGTGGTGGAGTCATTTCCTTGCCACTGCTATGACAGTTTTGTCTTGTCTTTACAAGGCTCGTATCAAAGCGCTCGAATGAGGCCGCGAAGATAGACCTCTCCCGAAGCCGCATTGTCAAAAACAACGATCGGCCCGAACTGGAAGCTCTTCCCCTGCGACTGTGCCGAGCCGAGCGCGGCAACAGGACCGAGGACGTAGCCCGCGCACGAGTGGCTAACGTTTGAGATGAACGCGGCGATCGACGCTCTGAATCCGTAAGCCTGGATCAGCTGATACGCCATCGTGGCCGCATCGGCGTCAAGCACTCCCGCGAACAACGACAGGTTGCTGGTGATGGGTGACATGAACGCATTACCGTAAGACGCAGTAGCCGCGATCACGCCTTCCCAACAGACGAGCGAGTTTCCGGTCAACGTCCCGGAGCTCACGTTCTGGCCGACGACGAAAACCTTATCCGCGTCCGTCCTGTTGAGCCTCTGAATTTGCATTTTACTTCCTCCTTGTGGGTCCGCAGACCCGGTTTACTGCTCAGGCATGGATGATGTTAAAGGTCCCTGCCGTTACTGCGTTGACGTTGTACACCGTGATGGTGACGATCCCGGCTGTGCCTGACGGGGAGATTGAGATATTCGCCTGGGATTCCCCGGACGTGATGTTCGGCAGAAACTGCGCGCCGTACACCTTCCCCGCCGCGACGGTCAGAGTCCCAGCCGCATCGGCCTGCGCCCCGGTCCAGTCGCCGACCGTCAGCCGTAGGTTCCCGCCAAGGGAACAAGACCGAACATTACTTGTCGCGAATGCCATGTTATCCCCTCCTGATTTACGCGATAATCCCGGTCAATTTGCCGAGTCGGCGGTTGTTGTCCGAGACGAGCTGTCCAGCCCAAAGAATTTGGGCCACCTTTGCGTCCTGATTGTCGGGCTTGACGAAAGACGTAGTGATGAAGTTCGTGCCAGACGAGTTCACCAACTTGATGACATCCGAGGACAGCATCATGAGGACGCCGGCGACCTGGTTAGGATCGTAAACCATAGTCGCGCCCTTGTAGCGGATATTCTCGAAGCCGGCATCCGCCATCTTGGAATCCGAGAAACGTAGTTGCGGCTGCAACTGCGCCTCATAGAATTCATACGCCGTCTGGTCCGAGAGGATAAAGTCAGGAGCTCCCCCTGACAAACTATTCTCGCTGATGTTGTTGTACAGCGAGCGCATATCAGCAAGGCCGCGCGCCGCCATCGAACCTGACGCTGTGACCTGCGCCTGCCACCAGGAATTCGCCGACTTCGACACATCGCCGATCGCCGTAGTCGTGTCAACGATAGTAGTCAGCGTATTCAGGTTCGTCCCGGTCACGGCCGTAGCGAGCATGTCGATGTCGAGTTTGTCCCGCAAGGACATTTCCGCCTGCGTGATCTTGGCATCGAGCAACTTGATAATGGCCTTGTCCCCGCGGTTCTGGATTCGGTCTTCAAGGCCGCTAATCGTGATGCTCGCTGCATACTGAGCCCACTTGTACTGCGCCGCCGAAAGTCCTTCGGACGGAGTAGTGTCGATGGTCCCGTAGCCGGAATACGACTTGGCGGTCGTATTTTTCGCGTACATCAGCGGAACGACCAACGTCGCGCCGCCATCTTCCGATATCCGGGCTTTCGACTTGAGCCACATGAATAGCGGAATCTTAGTGAAGATGTTGTCGGCGAACTTCTTACGAACCGCCGATAACGTGGTAGACAGCAACGCATCGACATTGCTTGGCCCGTAGGTGAATGTAGCGCCAGGAACAGCCATGGTATCTCCTTACTTTTGCTTAACCGCCGATCTCATCGAATTCCGGGACCGGTCGTCCGTTTCGTAGCGCTTCCGCTACCATATTCATCGCCTCTTCTCGGTTTTTCGCGTTGACTTTCGCGTTTCGAGCTCCTGTGGCAGAGCCCGGGCGCTCGATCGTCGCCGCCTTCTTGCCCGAGACGACGCCGCGCGCCTTCTTGTCCACTTCCTCGTTGAAAGTTTCCTTTTTGGCGAGCCAGTAAGCGTCCTCAAAAGAAATCGCCGGCACTCCGTTGCGGGGATCTCCGGGGTACTTCCTGATTATCGGCTCGATCAGCCCCCGCTTGTCGAGGTCGTTGAAATCCGGGTATTTTGCGACGACGGATTGCAGTTCTCCCATGCTTTTTTGGAATTCTACCTGCCGCTGAGTCTGCTGCAGCTGCGGGCCGATCTGCGTATCCAACAGCTGCCGGGCCGCATCCTGAACAAGTTTCGTGAACTGCGTCTTGTCGGATAGCGCGGCGGCAAACTGATCGTCGGAAACCTCAAACGGCTTCGGAGTCTGCGGAGCATTTAACCCCTTGGCCCACTCATTAAACCTCGGGTCATTGCGGACCGAGTCCCACTCCTGAGCAGATTTTTCGTAGCGCTCGTAGTTGGCGTACTTTTTTGCGATCTCGGCCTCGCGCTTGCTGACGTAGCTTTTTATGTCATCAGGCAATTTGTCTGGATTAAAGACAGGCGTCTCGGCCTGGATTGGGGCCTCTTCCGCAGTGCTATTAACGACACCTTTGGCAACATCAGGTTCTGCGACGGCTGTAGTATTATTCGTCGGGGTTTCCATTGTTTGGGTTCTCCTGTTCTCCGTCTGCGGCTCCTGGGTTTAGCAGTGCCAAAATTTTGTCAAGCTTGCTGGACATGTCGGCCATGCACTTCTGCATGTCCATCTCGCCTGTGTTCGCTTCGGGGGAGACCGCCGCTATGGTCCCGGACGAAGAAACTGGCAAGCCCTGCCGTCCTTTCTGTAAAGCGGCTATCATCGGGTTCAAGATATTCTCCTAGATCATTCCAAAACTTCCGTCATTGCGAGATCGCGGCCAGGTGTATGGTCTTAATTCCGGGTAGGATTCCTGAAAAGACCAAGGAATCGTGCCTGGTGCGATTGGTCCAAACGACGGTGTTCCGATCACCGTAGCGGAGTATTGCGGCGGTGGCGGCGGGATAAACGGCTGTTGGGGTAACGGCGGGAGCGCCTGCGGCGGCAAGAAACCGGGAGAACCGCCGCCACCGCTTGACGGCGTGGGAGTAAACGGAGCCGACTGTGGCCGCTGTTGCCCGCGATAGGCAAATAAGGCGCTTAAAGACGAAGGCTGTGCGTAGGGGCGGGGCGTGTAATTGTAATTGCCGAGAAGGCTATATCCACGGGATGGAGGTGTATATCCCCCTGTACTTCTCTGGCCGTATCCTGCCATAAAAAAACTGCCTCCTCTGTTTCTAGGAGTCGGTTTGTGCCGATGCCCGCCAGTTAGCCGAATTCCGTCAGTCTACTTTTGTCGAGTGTAGTTTTGAGAGATACCCCTGCGAAAAATGCAGCGTAATTGAGCCGTTAACATTTTCCTGCTTAAATTCTTCAAGGAGGTCGCCAAAACGACTCCGCAAATCCTTTTTTGCATTACTTGACTGCGCCACGAGGAAGAGGACACTAGAACCTCTGTCGGCTTCCATGTCGCTTGTCTCCGACTTCTGTTACTCCGAGATCGCGCATGACCGCCGCTTTGTGCGAACGGCTCGTAATGTGTGTTCCATTCGGCGATGTCTTGTGGTGCGCGAGCATCGGATCGAAATACGGCTCTTTGAAGTACACGTCTGAAAAACGGAAAGCGGGAGTAGGCGCGCATTTGTCGCAAGTCATGCCGTGCGCGGAGCAGCTGATTCGATACGCTTTATCGTTTTTACATGAGTTGCAGTCCATCGGGTTAATTATGAAGTAAACATTTACAATTGTCAAGCCCTAGGCCATTCCCGGGGGCGGCAAACCCGGCGGGGCTTGGTAATTTACGACGTGCTGCACGTTCTCGCCACCGCCGGCCGGCGCGCCTGGGGCGGGTTGCGGAGATTCGGGCGGCAAAGGCTGACCATCGGGACCCATCTGAAGGCCAGGAGCTGACTGCTGAAGCTGCTGCATCTGCTGTGACTGCACATCGAATGCCTTTGACACTTCCGGCATGTCGAGTTCTCGGAATAATGCCTTGCCAAGAGCGATCGAAGTCGGCGAGCCCGGCATAATCCCGAGAACCTGCGCGATGACGGGGTTCAGCGCCGACTCGATTATCTTCACCCTGTTTTCCCGGTTTAGCGGCAATGTCGATCCTGCTTTTGCCTCAATGTCGTACTCGCCCTGTATGTCGTCTTTCGTAAAGTAGATGCCCGTCGAATCGGTCCTCATGCCGGCGAAGGCCTCCGCAATCTGAGCCTCGTCCATGCCTGTGATCCGGACGTATTTCGGCGTCGTCTGAAATTGCTTGACGAGCGCGATGATCTTGCGCGCCACTTCTTCCAGAAAATCCTCCAACTTATCCTGACGGAGCGATTGTCTAGAGCTCGTCGCCATCAGCTGCCCTTGAAGCTCAAACTTCGTGTTGGTCTGCGTTTTGGCTTCACCGCCGCGGTCAACTTCGCTCTGACCGATGACGGTGTCAATGTCGCGCTGGATCAGGTTGTCGATCTGGAACGATTCGGCTGGGATAGGCGCGTATTGGATTGGGGTCGGCGGCTCGGAGCCCTTGGCTCGTTGGGTAATAGCCCCGTCGATGCCCTGAGAAAATTTTTCCATCTCCTCTTTTGCCATCGAGTTAATCTCGATGGACAGTTGCCGGTTCCAACGCTTGACGTGATTGAGCTGCGAGGCGCGTAGCCTGATGCGTTCCAAAATCTGCGCCTCGATAATGAAAATGTCCGAGAGCGGGTAGGGTTCCCCGGGGATCATGTTGAATTTGAGCATCGAAAACGGGAGGCCTTCCATCGCGTAAACGTTTTCCGTCTCACGCAGAAAACGGTCCATGTTCTGCGCTACGCAGTAAATCTTATTTGAATCTTTGTCATGGACTTCCCAAAACTCAAAAAGCTCCAAATCAGAGTCTTTCAAGGCATCATCAACCTTGTCGCCTTTTGCATCCCGAGCGGTGATGTTCGATTTTATTTTCCCGGTGTTCTCGTACTTCGTGTCATCCTTGATCTCGCTGACTGGTCGGATGATGCGGTGCGCTATCCACCGGCAATCGTGGGGCGGGTCCTGGCATAGCGTCACGTCAAACACCACATCTTCGTAGGGAACGTATGCCGCAAAAATCTCCTCGTCCTTGACGTACTCTGATTTTTCGGTAGGAACTTCGGTTTCGGCCTCTCCCATCTTGCCGATAAAACCGTACTTCAACCATCCGTGCCCGTAGAGAAATGCGTCTAGCAGCAGCCGATGGACTTCATTTTTTAAGTTCAATTCCCGGAAAATATAGTTGATGACCAATTCCAATACGCGGGCCGCGCCGATAGACTCAGCCCCCTTGGGATTGATGCTCATGTGTGGGTCGCGGAAATAAATGCGCGGGATAGCGGTGTGGACATAGCCGTAAACGAGGTTGATGGGCGGCGCGTTGATGCCGGAACTGTTGACCTTGTACTCACCCTTGTACTCTTCCAGAATGCGCTTCCAGTTCTGCCTGTCACGTACCTGATCGCGGAATTTAAGTGATCGATTTATCCGCTTCATCCACTGTCGCGCCGAGATTCGCTTCGGATCGTCTACTTGGTCTTCCATGGTCCTCGCTTTAATCGTATCAGACAAGATCGAAAAACGCAAATGCAGCGCCGACAATCATGCAGAAAATGAACGTCCCGAGCAACCCTAGAAAAATAATCATCGTATCTCCGACGGATTCTGCGGGTATGGCTGAGGGCTCCGAGGCGGACTATCCTGCACCAGAGTTTCAATGCTCGTGTATATCCGGTCATCCGGGGGCGGCGGCGAGTCCGGGCGTCCAGCAAAAAATAGCCAAACCACAATCCCCGACAAAAGTACGATGCAGGCTATTCTCTCTTTATTCACGGTTTTGCTTCCAACGCAGATACACGTTTACGAAGTTCCTGGACTTCTTTAACGAGCGCCGCCGTGATCGCCAACGAGTCCACGCCGAGCAGTTTGTTTCCGGCCGGCACAACCGCGCTTGGCAATATCGACAGGACTTCCTGCGCGACAAACCCGGCATGATGGCCTCCGCCGTCTCGATCGGGACGTTTGTAATCGAATGTCCGGGGGCGCAGACGATCTATGACGGAGTTCGAGTATGGCATATCAACAATGTTTTTCTTTAACGCACGATCCGATGTCACGCAGCCCGTGATCGTTCCGGCCGCATCGGATTTCAATCCGAGAGTGCAAGATAGCGTGTCGCTTTGCGTGATCGCGCCAGTCACGTTGAACGCCGTCGTGATGGCGTGGCCCGCCACGGTCACGGCGCCGCCGCGTGGATTAAGATCAATCGGTAATCTGTCTGTTAGATTCGTGATATTTACGACCTGCATCCAGAATGCGTTGGGCGACGTACTAGCAATGCCCACATCCATCGCGTAGCCATTGACTTCCCACCGGCCGACCGCGCCGGTTTGCGTCGTTCCAGTGTAGCCCGAATCGCCGAAGGTTGGATGATAGGCGTGTAATCTAACACCCGGAGTGATCGTTCCGAAACCGCTTTTTCCTCCCGTCACAACGAATGTCGCCAGACCGACTGAAAAAGCATTGCCGGTCACGGTAA
>JBBUGO010000012.1:0-1847 GCA_038056025.1 Patescibacteria group bacterium | reverse complement strand
GCAACCTCAATGACACGTCGGCGATCGTGACTTCGTAGGAGGACGCCCACATGGCTTATACCGCTTCTCGTTTCCTCAACCTCACGGGCCAAGCTCCTGGCCGCAATTCATACAGACTCGACATTGATGGTACTGTCGATGATGTGGATGACGTCGAAAGCGCTGGCTGGTTCAATAATAAGGACGATGACCTGAATCTCCAAATCGGAGATCGTGTGGATGTCTTCGAGTGGTCCGGCGTTCCATTCGCATCGGGTTCGACGCTCACCAACGCACTTCAGTTGGTAGTTACCAATGTGATCTCGAACACAGCGGCAGCCAACGCCGGCAACGTGAACCTGGCCCAGATTTTCTTAACTACCAGCCTGTTCAGTTCAGGGACTTAGTACCTTCGCAGTTATCTGCACGAGGGGCGGGTTATTCCCGCCCCTTTTTGTTATTATTATCTTGTGGCGCTTACTGAAGAACGAAAGAAATACCTCGCAAAATGGCGTGCCAGGAATCGCGATAAAACTCGCGAAGCCAATAGAAAATGGCGCGCATCAAGACCATCTTATTCTCGTGAATACAATGCGGCCAATCGAGATGCGATTAATGCTCGCTATGCAAAATGGCGAGAAGAAAATCGTGGCTCACTGCGTGAGTATCACAAAAATTATCAACGAGAAAATAAAGAACGGCTTAAAACTCAGGCCGAAGCTCGCGGCGAACCTGCATCTGCCAGAATTCGAGCGAACGAATGGAGGCGGAAAAATCCAGAACGCAAGAAAGAACTGGCGCGCAGATACTGGGAACTTAATCGTGAGAGTGAACGTGCCCGTCTAAGGGCGTTAGATAAGCCAGAACATAAGCGCGCCAATTTGGCAAGATATCGTGCCCGAAAAAACAACGCCATGCCGGCATGGTTGACGACCGAACATAAAGCGCAAATCCGTTCCATCTATGCAGAGGCAACGATGCGTGGATTAGAGGTAGACCACGCCGTACCAATCCGCAGTAAAATTGTCTGTGGACTCCACGTCCCTTGGAATTTGCAGTTACTGACGCCACATGAAAATGCGACCAAATCGAACCGCCTCCCTCCCCAACACGAGTGCATCTCCACCATATCCCTTTAAGCACTCGGGCCCAGTAATCGTCGCCGGCAATGCCTGGTGCCTACTGGCCGATCTTGAGGCAGCCCGTGTCAAAGTCGGAGACGTGCCCATCATTGCCGTAAACGGCGCCGCCCGCGAAGTCAAAGCCATCGCCCTATTCAGTTATCATCCACAACGCTTCATCGAACGCGGCTCTGATTGGATCCGGCATCAAACACGACTGTTCGGCCCCGATTTCACAGTACATGGCTCAAGATGGGAGCCAGACATGCCTTGGGTGGATTATTGGTGGGAAGCCGCCCGCGGCGGCGGCGGTTCAGCCTGGGGTGCGCGCAAACTCGCTTGGCTGATGGGATTTGCCCCAGTGATTCTGGTAGGTTGTCCTTTATTGCCCGGAAATTATACGGGCCACCGCTTGGGACTCAACATGACCAAACCGGAGATAGTCGCGCAGTATGCCGCTGAGATAGAATCCGACATTGACTGGCATCAAGGAGCCTATTCGATGAGCGGCAGGACACGGGAGATTCTGGGGGAGTTTCGTGGATAACAAACCGATACCTATCGGAGAAAGAATTGTTATCGGAGATGAAAGCGGAATCGTCTGCGATTACATGGATGAAGAGGGATATCCGCACGTTGCCGTGGTTGAAATGCATACCGCACCTATCTCATATCGCTTTCTTGATACGACAGAATTCAATATCGAGAAAGTTCCGATATGCTGACCGTGGCTTGTGTTTTAAAGTC
>JBBUGO010000011.1:0-18389 GCA_038056025.1 Patescibacteria group bacterium | reverse complement strand
AGCAAAAATATCCACTTTTACATAGAGACGCCCTTCGCCCTCGCTATGTGCTACAAGGGCTTTTGATCAATGACCCGTTCCGGCGGAATGCGGGATCTGCCGGCTTTGAGTTGGGCAATCTTATCAAGCACGGTCTTGTTGTCACTGTTGGTCTCCAAAATTTTCTCTAATTGCTCAATGGCTCCGTTAAGGTCTTTTCTTTCTTCATAGATAAGCGCCAGATACCAGCGCGCATTGGCAAATTGCGGAGAGAGTAGCACCGCCCGTTGAAGCGCCGCAAAGGCATCGTCTTTGCGGTTGACCCGGTGATAGAGCAGGCCAAGCTCGAAGAGCAGACCCGGCTGATTCGCATTTGCTGGAATAATTTTCTCGAGTTGCCGGATGGCTTCGCTGGTTTTTCCTTGTCGGTCATACACCGCCCCCAGATTATAAATGGCAAGCCCAAAATTGCTTGAAAGTTCTATGGCCCGCTTGAATTCGTCCTCGGCCCTCGTGAGGTTGGTTGCCGCATTCGTTCGAAATGCGGCGGCATTGGCCCCACCGGCATTTGCCAGTTGGCGATCGAGTTCGGCGCGGCCTAGATACATGACGCCGATGCGATTGGCAAAGGAAGGATCCCCGGGACGAAGCGTCTCTGCCTTTCGGTACGCTTCTTCAGACGGTCTTTCCACTCCATCAACAAAACCGATTAAATTCTGGTACACCAACCCGAGATTAAACCAGTTGTTTGTTTCCCGCGGCGCCAACTCGGTCGCGCGTTGCGCGAAACTGACTGCCGATTGGATATAATTTTGGATCCGAAGCGCCCGATCGGGATCATTGCGGGTGCCCTTGGTGACCTCCTCGTTCAGAAGCCCCAGCGTGGCCTGCGAGAGCGCTTGGTAGTATTGGTCTTCCTTTGGATTGAGATTCGTGGCAAGCACCATGCCGTCAACGGCTTTTTTCAAATCAGGGTTCTGTGATGCCTTTGCAAATATCGCATCTGCGGCATAGGTCGCACCAATAAAGTACCATCCGGTGAGTACGGCGATGAGGCCCACCACGAATCCAAGAGAGGAAGCCAGGGAAAACGCCGGCTTGTCTTCTATGTTCACCGATTTCTCCGCACGGCTGGGCAACAAAAGCGCGCATAGCGCCAACAACATGTAGAAAACGAACGAAAGAGTAGCGCTGAAGGGATAGAAGAAGAATGCCACCATCGCCGCGACAACCGACGCATAGACGCCCACCGTATGATCGGTGTTTTTCCCGCCGGCTACCACGCTTTTAAATTGCAGAAGGGATCGGACTACCACCCACAACAATCCCAGTACCGCAAGAACGCCCAGGATGCCCTCTTGAACGATACGATTCATTGCTTCTGACATTGCATCAAAGAACCGCAAGTTTAACAGCGTGCTGTTGGCCAGCGCTTTGGCTCCGAATTTATCAAATGCTAAGTAGAAGTTTTCGGGTCCATACCCGGTGAGGGTACTCGTCGCGAGCACATTCTTGGCAATAGACAGCGACAGGCGCGCTGAAGGTGCAAGTTCCACCGGCAAGTTATCTTTAATCACCGGCACATTGAAGTTGACTATCAAAAGAAACACTGCAAGCACGATGACGGTTATGGGGAGAATGAAACGAGACATAGACCATCGTCCTCCCGCCCCGCGTGTGAGCGCTCCCGCAACGCTATCAAGTCCGATCAGTGCCAACATGCCCACACTGGCAATAAGCCACAACACCCACCAATTCAAAATAATGAGAATGGCAATCGTCAGCACCGCTCCGATCTTCGCGACGCTAAAACGCGGAACGCCTCGCAGTGACAGACGCGTCTTTAAAAGAAGCGGGAGCATGACCGCCGCCAGAACACCCGCCGCATTCACCGAACCGACGAGGTTAAATGCGCGCGATCGTGCAAATGCAAACGGTAACACATAGACCGTAACCACCTGCAAGAGCATTAGAAACAGAGAGATAACGGTACCGACCGCCAGCGCGTTCTTCAGGCGCACTCCACGGTCATCGGCGATATAGGCAACGAGGAAATAAAGAATGGAGAGAGCGGCAACACTTACCAATGACGCGGAGGTGGCGGCGCTGAAGCCAAACACACTCTTGGATGTCGCCATTGAAAAAAGCGTGGCGACAAATGTTGAGATGAATAGGCCACCAATTGCTGTATCCATAAATGTCGGCCGCAAACGGATGTGTCCCGACATCACCACTCCCAAAAGCCATGCCATCAAACCTATGCCTGCGGTTACTGCCAGTAGAAGCTGTTTGTTGATCTCCAACACTCCCGTCGTCCACGGGAGGAAAAAGAGCGGCATCAAAAATGCCGCTGTATACAATGCCGAACGTACTACCTTCCCATACACTTCTGTCCCGCTCGATATGGCTGACGAGCGCACCTGTGTCGCCATGGGCACAGTATTCTCATCGCTCACAGACCCCCTCGATCCAAACCGTGTTGGAAACTGCATTCAATAAGAGAGCACTTAACTCCTCACCTATTTGCATTCCTGAAATAGGTGAACAGTGAAATGTCCCTGTTATGCGAACCGTACTCTTATTATACCCGTCAGAGAGAGCTGACGCAATGAAGTTATACACATTCCTGAAGAGTTAGCCCCTCTTGCGAGGTTCGACCTCGCAAGGTAAGCTGTGTCAGTGACAAGGAAAATCCAATTCAAATTAGGGAAATATTATCATATTTACAACCGTGGCGTTGATAAAAGAATAATTTTTGAAAAACAATATGACTATCGGCGTTTTTTGGCATTACTCTATCTTTGCAATGGAGAAAAACCAACGAGTTTTTGGCTAACACAACCATTGCGAAGTCCGACCTCGCAATGGTCTTCGATTGACCGGGGTGTACCCCTTGTTGCAATCGGTGCTTACTGTCTTATGCCAAATCATTTCCATCTTCTTATACGAGAACTTCAATTGAGAGGAGTTTCTCGCTTCATGCAAAAACTTTCAACTGCTTATACAATGTACTTCAACCTTTCACGAGAGCGATCGGGAGCACTTTTTCAAGGTAAGTTTAAAGCGAAAGACGTTAACTCGGACGAGTATTTGAAATATTTGTTTTCCTATATCCACCTCAATCCGAGCGAATTGACAAACAGTAGGAATAAAGAAAAGTTTTTAAGCTCCTATAGTTATTCCAGTTATTCTGATTATTACGAAGGAAATCGAGATATTGAGTGCGTATTAATGCCATCAGAATTTCCGAATTACTTTCTCGATAGAAATAAGTTTCAACAATACATCCAAGAATGGATCCGGTATAAGTACACCGTAGAAGTCGGGGCCTAAATTGCGAGGTCCGACCTCGCAATTTAGGGGGTGGGTACCAGCGATGTTTCAGAGCTTGGTGTAGGCAACGAACTCGGCAACGACTCCACAGTCGGACTCGGAGATACGCTAGCTACTGGAGCTATGCTCGGCTCTGGGGTCAGCGATGGGGATAATTCAATAGGAGTTGGCGCCGGCTCCACACTTGGACTTGGCGAGGGAGCAATGCTGACTTCGGGAGATGGAGAAGGAGACGTTTCGGGGCTTGGAGGAGGCGGCTCTGACAGAGCGGGACTTACTTCCGGGGAAATCTCTGGCGAAATTGTCGGTTCCGGAGATATCGAAGGTGCGGAGGCCGATGATTCTTGCAAGGTCGGACCTTGCAAGATTGACTGATAATCTGCGTCGTATCCCTTTCGGCGCGCGATCACGAGCCAGTCAAATTTGCCGTTACTGGCACCATTAAGTTCCTGTACTTCAAATCCATAGATGGTCTTGGTCGCCACATAGAGTTGGCCGCTCACGCCAGAGGTCGTGGGGGTAATAAATACTTTGAGCGGAATCTTGTCAGAAATAATTGAACTAAATGAATAATCAAAGAATACTTTCGCATTGCCGTTAATGAGGTCGGCCGTGCCGTTGAGTTGTATCTCTCCGCGTGTAGAGTCAACGCCGTACGTAGCAAGGTAGCTCCCGTTTTCAACGAGATCAACCTTAGATTGCCCCGCCGCTTGCGCGCCACTCCCACGAAATAATCCTGCGTCAGAACTTGAGGCAAGCGGGTCAATGGTAATCTCACGTGTGTTCCAGTTTGCCGCCATAGTCGCAACATCCACATCCGGCCATAACTCCGCCACCGAGTAGTATGTCTTTTTGGCGCCCTGCGCAATGATATCCCCCGTCACCCGAATTTTTTGAAATACTACACCTGCGGCCTGCGCCAGCATGTCCAGTAAACTCTCCTGTGTTACGGTTATATTCTGATTTCCGCTCGAGCTGGTCGATCGTGCCTCCAACTCATCTATCCTCAAGGATAATGATGCCACGGTGTCATCGAGCTCTTGAACGCCCTTTGTCAGAAGCGCTGTAAGGTGGGCGTAATCAATGCTCTCAATCTGCTGGTTCTGCCAGATGACCGCTTCGGGGATAACCGCCTGCATGTCCTCGGCAATAAACCCTATCCTTCTTTTTGTCCGGTCGTCTATAATCGATAGGTCGGAGGAAGCGCTTGCGTCTTTGGTATAGTTAAAGAACACTGGATTGAGCTTCCGAATCTCCTCAAGGCCATACCCCAGATCTTTGATATTCTGTTTGTATCTCCTTGAAGAAGTGCCGCAGGCGCCATTAACAAATTCTATTTCTCCAGAAGCGGCAATGGTACATAGGGTCCTATCATCGGTAACCGCCACAGACGTGGTCAGGCGCGTAGTCCCCGCAACATGTAATGTTTGGCTCGGCGCCGTCGTCCCGATACCGACGTTGCCGTCATATTGGAGAAAGAGCTGGTTTACGTCCGGAATTCCTGCCGTCGTGGCTCTTAAAAGCAGGTTTCTATTATTGCCCCCGTCGGAACCTGCAGTTATTCTCCCTTCATTCACGGACTCGTCAATAATGACCCCGTCATCAGTAAAGGCAGCTGCCGTTCCGTCCACTACCACCGCTCCCACCACTTCTAATTTTTCGCTCGGCCCCGCCGTCCCGATGCCCACGTTGCCGTTGTCCTGAATACGAAGATATTCAGTCCCAATACCACCAAACGTCCCCTTACTAATTTTAAGAGCATTATCGAGTGATGTGTCTCCCATCTGGATTCTCCAGTTATTATTGGATGACGTATCATAGAATTCCAAGACACCAGCTTGGCCTGTTGCGTTGTTGCCTCGGAGGGAAACGAATGATGCGCTGGCTGTGGTCGCTAAATGCAGTAACCGCGCTGGCGCCGCCGTTCCGATGCCGACGTTGCCGTTATCATCAATCCTCATCCTTTCAACGGGAGTAAATGGCGAACCGGGTGCGGCTGAATTCCATGTATGTACCCCGCCTATCTGAATATACAAGCTCGTGGATGCTGTAGCATCATCGCTCACCCAGTTCGTCCCATCAAAATCGGCATTCACAGAAAGGTCGAGACGATTGGCAATCGCCTGGAATAATCGAACATTCTGCAGGTTTCCAGAGGTCCCCACAGAAACTGCCGGGCGAGCAGTTGAAACGACGGAGAGCTTTTCCGTCGGCCCCGTCGTCCCGATGCCGACGTTGCCTTGGGAGGCAACGGTAACTAATGTGGAAAAGACACCCGACCCTTCTCCCCCGGTCTCTCCCTCAAGCATAAGAGAGGTGTAGTTGCCTGCCGGGCCAGAAATTTTAAATCTGAAGTCGGCATCGGTAGTAGCCGAATCTGTTTGAAGTTGGAGAATAGGGGAGGATGTCCCAAGGCCCATCACATCCAATTTTGCAGTTGGAGTTGTGTCGTTGATGCCGACGTTGCCACCAGGAGTTATTCTCATGCGTTCCACAACCCCGGAGGAATCTGGAGCAGTTAAAAATTCTAGCGTACCATCAAAAGCACCGGTCCTTCTGCTCCGTATGCTTGCATTGACAAAAGCAGGATTGACACTGGTCTCCACAAAATCCATGCCAGTCGCAGTGTCCGCAGTAGTGCCGGAGAGATTCGTCATCCTAAGAGCCGTGGCGTATGCACTGGTAGCGTCTTTTCTCACCTCAAGAGGTGCTTGAGGATCGGTTTTCCCAATGCCGACGTTGCCGCCCCCCGTAATATACAGCCGCGACGTGGATGCAGTTTTCAACTCCAGTGATCCACCACTCCCCGTACCTTGGTCAAAGGTGCCAAACGACAACGATGAGCCGGAAAATGATATCTGGCCGAGAGTATAGTCAGTTCCCGCCCCTGACGTGCCCGTGGTTGAGGAGATATCCAATGATCCGGGGCCAAGATGGAGGGATTTCCAGCGATAGATAGCGTCACCCAATGTATATGTATTATCGGTAGAGGGATCGAAATTGCCGGAGATGGAGGTGCCACCGGAAAGATTACCTCCCACGGTGAGATCACCATCTACGATGAGCGAGTCCTCTGTTCGCAGGACGTTGGCGGCATTTCGATAGAGATTGGTATCTGTCACGCTCGTTCCATCGCCCCAGCGAATCTCACCGTTGGCCGCGATGGTGATGCGCTTTTGGGCGTCACCCGTCACAAACCCAGCATAAATTTCCTGATTGGTGGCAGTATGCCTTACTCGAATCGCGGGAACACCGCTCAAGCCAACGATATCGATCGCTTCCCCCGACCCTCCGTCAGCGCCATTGACCAGCAGCTGGTTTGTGAGACGTACACGCTTATTTCTCGTATCAATGGCAAAGACCTCTGCGCCAACGGACGTCTTTACCGCGAATGTCGAGGTGCTCTCCCGCGTAAGCGGCTGAAGCGTTAAACTCGATGTTGCAGTATCGTGAAACAATTGAGTATCAACATTGTGCGAGCCGCTGCCAAACTGAATTCCCTTGCCCGTGTGGGTAAGCAGAATTTGCGGGAATGCCTGACTGGGCGATGCGATGGCAAACGTATCGGTAAGGGTCAGCTGGTTAGCTCCAGTTCGCGACAAGAAAATGTCCTGGTCCGCACTGCCTCCCGGCCCCCATTCAAGGATGCCGGTGTTATTGATCATAAATTGCGCTTCGGTGTCTTGGCTGTACCCGGCCCACAGCACCACGCGCCTGCTGCCTGCCGCCCCGGTGATCATCTCCGGTCCAAAACTCACTTGCTTGGGCGCGGTGAGGTTTCCAAAAATAAGCGACTCTGATGATGTGACCCCGATACGCACGTCACCGCCGATGACATCGAGTTTACTAAGCGGCGTCGTCGTCCCAATCCCCACATTGCCCAATGAGGCAATTGTCACAAAGGATGTCGGAGTGGCGCCGCCCATAATTTCCAGCCGGTCAGAGACGCCAGTTGAACGCAAGATAAATTTCCCCTCATCTCCCGCCGCCGTTGTAGATTTAATGATCAAATCCACATTGCCCGAGGTGGAGGCGAGGATGTTGCCGGTGACGTCCAGGAGCGCATCGGGGGTCTTGGTCCCTATCCCCACATTCCCCGTCGTGGCGTTGACATAAAACTTATTTAAATTAATCCCAAAGTTGCCCGATATGGAGGCGGTGCCTTCAACATCAAGAAGGGCATCAGGAGTGGTGTCGTTGATGCCCAACCTACCGGTATTACTATCAAGCCGCATAATCTCGTTGGTATTGTAATCGCCCCCATTACGCCATGAAAAAAAATCTCCGGAATTCCCGCGGGTGAAAAACTGAAAATCATTACCACCCATGCCGATACCCCACCTGTTTCCAGCTACGCCCTCATAAATATGTATCTTGGCCTGGATATCATTCCCCAGAGACAGATTGGCCATCGGCGAAGTTACCCCATCTAAACCCACATTGCCGGAGACAGAAGCAATGACAAATCTATAAGCCGGAGTAGTTCCGTCAAAAATTGCAAAATTGCCGGCATCGGTACTAAAACCAGTCGGAGCGGAAAATACAGACCAAACGCGCCCATCGGTACCGGTATTTTCTAAACTTAAACCCGCTCCACTGGTACCAGTCACTCTAATAGCACCATTACCGCTTCCGTCTACACCCCCTATTACTTGTAACTTGCCCGTAGGCGACTTCGTCCCTATCCCCACGTTGTTGGAGGTGGCGTTGTAGTAAAAGCCGGATGTTTCAATCCCAAAGTTGCCGGATATGGAGGCGGTGCCTTCAACGTCAAGGAGAGCGTCGGGAGTAGTGTCGTTGATGCCCACGTTGCCGTTGGTGTCTATCGTCATCCGTATATTATCCCCATTGGTACCCATATGGAGCCCGCTTTCCGAACGAATTTCCATATAATCCGCGATCTCTGATGTAAAGAGAATGGGAGTCCCGGTACCTGCTTTCGCATACCCGATATAGCCGCGCGGAATGATGCCCACGGAGCCGCCGTAAAGAGAAAAGTATCCCCCTATATCATTGGCCCCCTGATTGCCTGCAAGTCGAGCCAGCTCTCCGGCGCCTGCATCGTACACATGCAACGGAGCTCCGGGAGCCGTTCCGATACCAACACTACCTATACTGTTGATCCTCACTCTCTCAACTCCCAGCGTGGAAAATCCGAGTTCGTTGGCGGTGGGACGGAACATGCCGGTATCCTGGTCTATCCGGAATGAAAAACTGGGAGATGCGGCAATACCCGCGTCAGCATAAAAAAGTGAAGACGAGGCAATACCAGCGAAATTGATAGTCCCATCAAAATAGACCTGGCCATTGACCTCCAGATCGCCGGAAATGAGAAGGTCGTCACTTGCAGAAATAGAGTTGGGATGTGTTGTATTAGAGGCGCCAAAACGGGAGTAACTGACCGAAGCCACCGAGCCGCCGCCTGCCTGGAATGATCCGGAAGCGATGAATCGCCCACCCGCCTCCACAATGAGAAGCCGATTTCCACTGCTATTTTGAATCTCAAAGTAATCATTGCTTCCCTGATCAGCAGTTCCTTTCAAAGTGACTTTCGTAAAGTTCAGAGCGGGTTCTGAAGCATCGGCGGTTTGGATAAATATTGGAAAGTTAAAGTAAAAACGTTTATTGCTGGAATCCCACTGCAGTTGGGCATTGGTAGTAGGCGTGCCACGCTCAAAAACAAACTGAGAGTTTTCCGCGTCGGCAGATGCATTGTCGGCGTTGATCGTAAAGGTCTCGTTATTCGTGCCGCCGAAGGAAGTTGAAGACCCGACAATCTCCGTAGCATCAAGCTTATCAGTAAACACTGTGCGCCAACGATTTGTCCCCGAACCAAGCTCTCGGGAATTGTCAAACGGAATGAGGTGCGAACGTATCTGGGAATTGACGATGACGTAATCGGAGCCGTCCGTGGCATCGCCAATAGCCACCAGTGCATCAAACGCGGCCGAACCGTTAACTTCCAGGTCTCCCGAAATGAGCAGGTCGTTGTTGGTAGAAATATAGTTGGAGTGCGTGGTAGTAGAAGTGCCGAGCCGATTGTAGGACTCCGATGCTGGAGATGCGCCTGAACCAACCTGCAACGATCCTACGGTAAAGAGATTGGATGCCGATGCCGTGCCTTGGACTTCGAGACGGGTGAGGGGGGTGGTGGTGCCGATGCCGAGGTTGCGGTCCACAATGAAATTTCCTCCGGTTCTAAGGACGTCAGCCGCAGTCCTGTAAAAAGATGTATCGGATGGCAAATTGTTATTTGTCGCCGCTGAGAAAGCAAATTTGTAGTCAGAAGGTACCCGAAACTCTTTGAGCGTATCCGCAAGAGCAAGGGCAAGCACTCCGGATTCCCAAATTCCGAAATTGTTGTTATTCGCAGAAATGCCAGTGTCAGAGAATGAGGAAAATGCAATACCGGGGCCATTTCCAGCAATCACGCTCCCATCGGGAAAGCGGGCTTGAATGGGATAAGCGCCTGGCACATCAAGTCGTGCCCCTGGACTTGTCGTCCCGATCCCCACATTGCCGGTTGTGGGGTTGACGTAGAGCGTGTTCGTTCCCACCTGCAAAAACGAATCAAACTGGGCCGAACCGTTAACTTCCAGGTCTCCCGAGATGAGAAGGTCGTTATTGGCGGAAATGTAATTAGAGTGCGTGGTGGCAGAGATACCAAGCCGATTATAGGATTCCGATGCCGGAGACGCACCGGCACCAATTTGGAGCGAACCCACGGTAAAAAGGTTGGATGCCGATGCCGTGCCTTGGACTTCGAGACGGGTGAGGGGGGTGGTGGTGCCGATACCGACGTTGTCAGCAACAAGGGTTCCGCTTGAGTTCCCCGCTGTTCCATTGCCTATCCCGATTTTGTTGGCTGCCAACTTGGAAATCCCGGTGTCGGCGGCGCCTGCCTCGGAAGCCGCCCATAGTAACCCTGTCCCATTTGTCAAATAGAAGCTCTGCGCGGACATAAGACCAATATTGCTGTGAGAACGGGAAAGTAATTGAGAGGTATTAAAATTTGACGCATACACGTTAACTGTCCCCGTGTGCAGTCCCTTTATTCCCATAAGATTAGCTACTGTCAGATAAAAATTCGTCCCTGAGAAAAGAATTGCCGGATCAGTCGCCGCGTTGCCGTATATGATTTGATTGCCTGGACCATCAAAGGTAAAGTAATTTGTGGCCCCTCCGTTTGTGATTTTTAATTTTCCGGCGGCAGAACGAGTTAAACCGATATCATCCGCTCCAACCGTTGTGCTTTCAAACCCTACCTGATTACCGTTTGCAATAGAAAGCGCATTTGCCGGATTAACTGTTTTAACACCCACTCGTCCACCTGTCCCCGTATTTACGAACAGCGCATTGGAAATCGAGGCGTAGCCACTGGTGAGCTCAAAACTTTGCGCGACACTCACTCCGTTGGAAAAATTCCAGATACCCGTGGCGACTTCATTTTCCGAAAGCGATGCGGGACCGCCAGAACCCCAGTCCAATTTGACCAGCGCTTCGGTGCTTGCCGGATACGTCACGACAAAGTGTGCGGCATCATAGGACAGCGATGAGCGGTTGGTAAAGGTGCCATTGGATTCTCGTATGGCAAGCGTACTGCCGGCCGCACCAATGACATTGCCGCAGGCAAATGTTCCTGTCGTAGAATTCCACCGGAGCGCGAGGGTTACCGAAGTGCACTCTACAAGCCCGCTTCCGTAGATTGACGACGCGGATGCCGCTCCGGAAACTTCAAAATTCACCGATGACGATACGCCGGTGCTTGTAATCTGAAACCTTTGGGTGCCGCTTGCAGTCACGCCAAGCTGGTCAGTTCCGATTCGAAAAAAACCGGTATTGAGATCGTCGGCAAATGTTATGCTCGGCGATGCCGCAGTACCGTCTGCCGCCTTCAAAACACTTATCGTAAAGTTGCCGATGGATGCGGTGTTGGAAAAAATATCATTGACATACAAATCCTCCCACGGCCTGCCCGCCGAACCGAGTTCATAGGAACCGGAGGGGATGAGGTCGGATTTCACGTTGCCAACCGTGAGACCATTGAACGTTGCCGTACCCGGGGCGCTCAAGTTTCCATCTTTATCCACGGAAAAGTTTTGGGAGAAGATTGTGACATGGATTTTATGTTTATTCTCCGCATCGCCCAAAATCGCGTCACCCCCTACGCCGATTGTGGTGAATCCGGCATCACCGCCGAAAAGCCCTCCGTTGAAGAACGCGACACGATCGGTCTCGTTCCCGTTACCTATCACATAGTCAAGCGTAAAATCACCCGGCACTTTACCCTGTAAGAATTCGCTGTTCAGGTTACGGACCATGTCACGATTATTGATTTCAATGGTTCCCTCGCCCAGACGCAGGTTGCCGGAACCTATGTCAATGTTCCCCTTTTTTACAATTAAATTGCCGCCGGTTAATTGCACATCCTTCCCGAACACCGCTTCCGAAAATACACCCAATCGTCCATAGACATTGAGATCGCTCATTAGCTTGAGAGCGCCCTTGACCGTCAGGGTCTGACCGACTTCCACGTTGCCTTCGAGCTTCACATCTTCGTACGTGATATTGCCGTTCTGCGTGACGTAGGCAAGCGTGAAGTCCTGCGCATTGAGGTTGTCTAAATAATCAGCGTTGAGATTTTCTATTTTCGTAATCGAATCAATGACCAGCGGCGCAACGCCGTTGGGAGCATGGGAGCGCAACTGTCCCTGCGTTTCGATATGGCCGAAAATGGAAATATTACCAGCTTTGTCGAGTACCAGCACCTCGTCCGCGTGCGTGCCGGGGAAATACCCTTGCACCGTATCGGCGTCTTTGAATGCCTCGCGGATTTGAGCAACCACCGTATCAACATTGCCAAAGCTGAATCCTCCTACCAAAAGAAAAATAAGCACAATCGCCGACACCACAATCGCCATTAAACCGTGGCGATGGAATAATAAATCTTTGCCCTCTCTATTCAATCGCGCTAAGCGGTAGTGCCATGAATTTAATTCGATGCCAATAAATTCTTTTTCATCGGGCGCCAGCGGGCCTGCCGTCGTCACGCTCTCGGTAATACGTTCTGCAAAAGAAGAGAGTGAGTCAGAAAGGCGATCCAGTTTTTCCAATACGGGACTCTCCACGCTCGCTGGTTTTTCTTTTTTCTTCTCTTGTGATCTGAATCCAGAAAAAAGCGGCGACAGGGAAAAAGGTCTTACGGGGGGAAGTACGGGGAGGGGTGGAGTGACTTGGGGTCTGATTGCGACGGGCTGATTAGCTGAAGACGACACTGGCGACCCCTCTTTATTAAGCCGTTCAAACTCTTCATACACCTGCGAGTGTCCCTCGTGACTCGCTGCGGGTGGGGCAAACGCATCATCCGGCTCTTCGGGCGTCAGTGGATATGGAGAAGCAATAAGCACGGGCTTGCCAAATTTTTTTGGTTTAAGATATTGTTGTGGTGCGACACTCGCCAATTGTGGCAACGAGATGGTGATACTTTGCTGTCGAATATATTCCTGGAGTGCAGTGCGTGTCGTAAACCAGTTTCTCCCAATCTTCTTTGCAAAAATTTTTCTGCGGCGCGCGAGCAAGCTCAAATACTCCTGTGAGTAGGGCGATTCCTTCGATGCTTCCTGCAACGAAATAATATCTTTCAGAGATGCATTGTGGCGGTTATTTTTTGACACAAATTTCGTTGTTGCCTACCTCAAAATTTGGTAAAATAGAAGAGTCCTAAACCTCATTATGTTTTACTACATAACGAGATACGGACGGTGCATTCCCCGAAGTCCCGGCTTTCGCCGGGACTTCGGCGTTTCACAAGGAAAACTTACTTTCTAGAGATCCGATACCGTATCGGATACATCACGAACGGTGCATTTTCGTGACATGCAAGTTATCATTATCCAACAATGGAATTTTACCATGCCACCAACAGAAAAAGTTGATAACCGATATGTGTAAAATAAGTCGAATTTACACATCTATTCCGTTCTTGCTTTGAAGAGATTTCTTATCAACATTGACTAGAAATAAGCAAAAAATGTATAGTGAGTCATACAGATTATAAAAGGTTCCTATCTAAAAGCTACAAGGGGTTAAAATGAAAAATTGAGAAAGAAAGTCGAGTTTATACAGGTAGAGGAAAATCTTAAAAATTCTTGTTCATGCCAAAAAAATTTCTAACGGTAAAAGAAGTATCGCGATTATTGGGGGTAACGCCCTTGACAGTCCGCAACTGGGACCAGCGCGGGAAGCTTTTGGCGTACCGCCATCCTGTGAATAACTACCGTCTTTATAAAACAGAAGATGTTGAAGCGCTCCTCCGACAAATCGATCAGAGCCGCGACAAACTCCGTCCACTGAAGATAGACATCACGTCAGAGTAAAAAATAAAACCACCCTGAATCTTGTTGAAGGGTGGTTTTATTTTTGCGGACGTGTCCGCAGAATGAGGCGGGGGCACTAGGAATTGAACCCAGATCGACGGTTTTGGAGACCGTTGTCCTACCATTGAACGATGCCCCCACTTTCGTTTCTCTTTTGAAACGAAAGTGTCCTGAATTATCGAAGGACACTTCGCTATGCTTTTCTATCCCGTTAACTTTGCTTCTTTGTGCAGTGTTCTCTTTCTGCACGAAGCGCAAAACTTTTGCAACTCAATCTTGCGTTCTACTTTCTTTTTATTTCTTGTCGTGAAATAATTCGCCTTTTTGCATACGGAACACTTCAATCGGATTGCGTGATCTTGTGACATATTTTTTTTTCTATACTTAAATTGCTCGACCTTGAGCCGTCGTCCCCGACGTTACGTCAGGGACGACCCCATCAATGATTTTTCTTTCCACTCACGGAGCCGGAGGAGAGAATCGGACTCTCGGCCTCGTTCTTACCAAGAACGCGTTCTACCACTGAACTACTCCGGCATATTTGTTACTTTCCTTTGCGACCTCCCTTTGCGTGTTTGAAAAATTCTACTTGCCCTAAACGCTTGATCGCTTCCCTCTTGGTCGCATAGGTACCGAACTTTCGTCCGGTCGTTTCCGATAACACCACCCATTTTCTGCCGATCTTCTTAATCATGGTGGGCGGTGAGGGACTTGCACCCCCGTAGGCCTATGGCCGCGTGATTTACAGTCACGTGTATTTGCTACTCTACCAACCGCCCAGACAACCTTCACTTTATCCCGATTTCTCAAAAACTGAGAGCCGAGGAGAGGACTTGAACCTCCAACCGGCGCATTACAAATGCGCTGCTCTACCATTGAGCTACCTCGGCTCTCAATTTTTGAAAGAAATCGAGGGCTCTCGATATTCTAAACCAAGTTTCTGTTTTTGAGAATATCGGAGCACAACTGTTGCCCCGCCTGCCAACGCCTGAAGCCGTAGGCAATGGCGGGCAGGTCTGCCATTGAGCTACATCGGCACAATACTCTGCCTCTGCATTACGCCTGCGGCAGTTGTTTGAGAACTTGGGAAAGCTTCTTTTCTGCGGCGGTGTCATCGGGTGTCAGCTTCAACACGGTCGCATATGCCTCTTTGGCGTCCTTATAATTCTTCAGTTTAGCATATAAGTCCCCTATTTCCTTGTAGAGTTGTGAATCGCGCGGGTTTTGAGCGATGGCCTCAATGAGTTCCTGCTCGCGCTGGCGCAACGGCAGAATCGGATTATCTGCGATCACCGGATGCGTGGGAACTGACTTTTTTTCCTCGTGCATTTCCTCTACCACGTCTTCGAGGGGTCGGGAATGAATATGTTCCTGACGGACTCGATGAATGAGCGTGTCGGATGCTGACACTATTTTCGTCAGGGCAAGACGGAGCCATCGCAGGATCTTTTCCAATTCCCGTAAACTCTGCTCCCGCCACGACCGCGCGTCAATCTGACCCACCGCATCCACCGCTTCGGGAAACAGCTCCCGGAAAAACGGTTTGTGCAAATCCCCCGCGTGAACTTCCAGGCGGCGAAGATCGGGCATCTTCTTATTCACCACCCACACAAGGGTGCCCGTTGCGATGGCGAAAATGGTGAGGGGAATGATAAGAAACATAGGAATTAAAGTTCGAACACTACCAATTTGCCTACTTGGATGTTTTCACCGAGCTTTCCAATGCTCCGCTGGATAAGCTCCTGTACCGTGATGGCAGGATCTTTGACGTAGGGCTGTGCCAGCAGTTCATCGGCATCGGCTGGCTTCATCGCCGCAATGTGGACTGCAATATCATGAGCAAGCGCACGAAACTCTTCGTTGCGTGCTACAAAGTCGGTTTCACACAATAACTCCGCAAGTGCACCCACTTTGCGATTGGTGTGGATATACGCCTCTACCACGCCTTCTTTGACCTGACGGGATGCTTTATTGGCCGCCATGGACGCGCCAAGGGATTTGAGCGCCTCGCGGGCCTTGGCTCTGTCTCCGCCTGCTTCGTCCAACGCTTTTTTGATGGCGGCTAATGACAGGCCCGTTTCTTCACGGAGCGACTTTACCTTATCCATGGCAGAATTGTTCGTCATAGATCGCGAGACACTGACTTACCTGGCGAGCTCCTGCTCAAGAGCCTTGAGCACAAGGTCCACCGAAATTTTGGAGCGATCATTGGCAGGGATGGCAACTTTGACCGTCGCGGGGTTGGCATCCGTATTGGCAATGCCCACCACCGGCACTTTCATCGTCGTCGCTTCCGCGATGGGGAGCTTGCCCTCTTTGACGGAAGCCACAAAGACCGCATCGGGCAGACGGGTCAGTTTTTTCAGGCCTTCAAAGTTCTTGGACATTTTCTGAAGCTCGCGGTCAAACAGCAATCGCTCTTTCTTGGTATATTTATCCAGTTCGCCTTTGGCCTTCGACAATTCCATCGCTTCAAGCCGCTTTACCCGCCCATTGATAACCTTGAAATTCGTCAGGGTACCGCCCAGCCAGCGATCTAGCACATACGGCATGCCCAGCGCTTGTGCCAGAGCTAAAATTCCGTCGTGGGATTGCTTGGTGGGGGCGACAAACAGAACGAGGCCTGCATTAGCAAGCTTGGTCCGCAGAAATTCAACCGCTTGTACCAGCATTTCTTGTGTTTTTAAAAGATCGAGAATGGAAATACCGTCCCGAACGGTAAACACAAACTTCCCCATGGCAGGGTGAAATACGGTCTTTTTCCGGCCAAAGTGCATGCCCGATTTGAGCATGTCTTCGTAGGCCACTAGTATGGGTGTTGTTTCGGTCATAATCATCAAGGCCACAGGGCCGTGACAGTTACCTATGATAACGTAAACAGACCCTTTTTGCAACATTGTGAAACAGAAAGGCCCCCACAGATGAAATGTCATGATGTATGACCTTTCTGTGAGGGCTTAGTGGCCGCCGTTGCGGCCGGGTCGGTGCCCGTGCATGAAACGCTTGGTGATCTGGATGATCCGCCTGCCTTCATCGGTCGCTGACTGCTCTTTGAGGTTCATGGAGACAAGGAGCGTACTCTTGCCCCTGCTACTTCCGCGCATGACTCCCTGTTGCACCAGATACCGATGTGCTTGCTCCAGCTTTTCCGGACTGAAGTTGCCGCCAAGCTTGTTGCGCACATCGTCGCGGACATGCTCCCAAGGTAGATGGACCACGCCTGCGAATGTTCGAGATGTCGACGGTGCAACGAACCCATACACGATAAGCGCACGGGCATGGTCCTGATCGACGCTCTCCGGAAGCGGAATGTCCAGCAGACGGTGCATCATGGAAGCGTTGATCTGGCGGTGCCGTTCCAGGATTTTCCGTCGTTCATCGTCAAGTATGAGCAGTGCCTGTTCCTCCTCTTCCCGAAGAACAGCGCGTACGCCGTCGAGATCTTCCACGCCGAGCGTTTCTACAACGAACTGGAACCGCTCCAGCTTCATACTCGGAAACTCCTTCCGTAATTCCCTTAGGTTCAAGGTGCTCCTCCTTAATATTATAGTACAACTTACAACCATATCTGTCAAGACGACCCCTGATGCTACCTCATGGATAATTTTGACGAAAACCGGAAAATGTACTACAATGTTCCCTACTATTTATAGTGAGTTAATCGAACTATGAAAGCGGGAATTCATCCAGAATACTATCCTAATGCCAAGGTGCGCTGCGCCTGCGGCAACAGTTGGACGACCGGTTCGGTAAAACCGGAAATGCAGGTTGCCATTTGTTCCAACTGCCATCCATTTTATACCGGCCAGGAAAAAATCCTCGATACGCGCGGCCGCGTTGAGAAATTTAAAAAGCGTTTAGAAAAAACCGCCGCAAAAACTCTGCCTGCGCAGGCACGGGCTCCCAAGCGTACACGCAAAGCATCGTAACGATTTGATAATAAAAGCCCGCAAGGGCTTTTATTATTGCTCATCCATGACTCAAGAATTCGACTGGCGCCGGTACCAGAACCAACCCAAACAGGAACGGAAAGGCCGACCTGCCGACCTGTCCGCCAAGACGGACGAGGCAATCGTTGAAATTCGCGCTGGCGCGGGCGGGCAAGAAGCGGCGCTTTTTGCCGCAGAGCTTTTTGGCATGTACAAAAAGTACGCGCTCTCCAAGGGATGGAAGGTAGAGGTAGATGACTACAACGATACAACATTGGGAGGATACAAATCGGTGGTATTTGAGCTCCGCGGGAAAAATGCATTCACGAACATGCGCTATGAATCAGGAACGCACCGCATTCAACGCGTGCCGGAAACGGAGAAATCGGGCCGCGTGCACACCTCTACGGCCACCGTCGCCGTGTTGCCGAAGGCAACCGAGAGCGACTTGATCATCCGTCCCGATGAGTTAGAAGTCACCTTTTCTCGCGCGGGCGGCCCGGGCGGGCAAAATGTCAATAAAGTGGAAACGGCTGTCCGCTTGCTCCATAAACCAACCGGTATCGTCGTTTCCTGCCGCCAGGAACGCAGTCAGAGTGGCAACCGCGACAAGGCCATGCAAATCCTACGGGCAAAACTGTTGGAAATCAAACGCGCGGAAGAAGTAGGTAATGTAACCGAGGAACGCCGCAGGCAAATCGGCACCGGCGACCGCTCGGAGAAGATTCGGACTTACAACTTCTCGCAAGATCGTATCACTGACCATCGCATT
>JBBUGO010000010.1:0-6025 GCA_038056025.1 Patescibacteria group bacterium | reverse complement strand
CACTTCTCGCCGCGGAGTAATATGGTAGCGCTGTGCAAGAGCGTAATCGTGACGATTGTTCACAACGATATAATCTTTCCATCGCGCAGTGATTTTTTCGAGGAACCGGAAAAATAATTTTTGCCAGGCAGGACGGGGGTCGTTAAAAGCCCATCCGCCGATGCGATAGATGACCGTTGTGGCTGGCAGACGGGTCGAGAGCATACGCGCGGCGATACTGCCGTTGAATCCCGCCTTTGAGCTGTTGAGAAAGATTACGTCGGGTTTCTCGCGCAGAAAGATAGACCGAAGCTCAAATATCGATGCAATATCATCAACGATACTAGGGTCACGCTTGAGGTAACGAGCGGTATGACAAACGACATATTCTGGCAGGAGTTCTTTCAGGACATTTTGCCCCTCTGCTCCGGCGACGACCGAACAGGAAAAGCGGTTTTTATCCAGACGCCCAATGAGGCGGGCAAGGAACTGCTGGGCGCCTCCCAATTCCGACTGGGTAATGACAAATAAAACCCGCTTTTTCGGGCCTATTGGCACTCTATAGAGCACATCGCCAGGCTGTTCAACCTGGTTGATTTCTGTCTCCATGTGGGGTACAATAGCACGAGATTCCTGGAATCTCATCCGCGTATCATGGCCTCTTCCGGGCCTTTTCTGCTTATTAAGATGAACTCTCAAAAACCTCGTATCCTCATTCTTTCTACCTCATACCTTCCGTTGGTGGGAGGATCGGAGCTGGCAATTAAGAATATTACTGATCGCATTCCTGATGTGGAGTTTGATATGGTAACAGGTCGGTTTGGCCAAGCGCCCTCGCGTGAAAAAATCGGCAACATTGAGGTATTTCGTGTAGGAGGGCGATTCATTCAGTTTTCATTGTTTTTGCCAAAGGTCTTTCTGCCGTGTGCAATATTTTTTATGGCTCAGCGGCTTATGCGCCAGCATCGGTACGCATTGATTCATGTGTTTCAGGCATCACAGGCCGCAGGCGCCGCGTGGCCGTTGAAAAAGATTTATCCTTCGGTACCAGTATTACTGACCTTGCAAGAAGGCAAGGCGTTGAATGCGCAGCCATGGTTTATACGCACATTGAGAAAACACATCATCGCCGTTGCTGAACAGATTACAGTTATTAGTACCTATTTGGCGCGCTATGCTCGTTCAATCACTCATGTTCCAGTTCGCCTCATTCCTAACGGTGTTGACGTTCGATTATTTGCCGAACAGGCCGAGCAATGGCGCACGCGTATGCGCGAGCGGCTTTGTGGCACATCCGACGAGCAACTCATTATCTCCGCATCTCGTCTCGTTGAGAAAAATGGCCTTCGCAACCTTCTGTCGGCAGTACACGAAGTGATGTACGAGCGTCCCAATACGCGGCTGGTTATTATTGGCGACGGACCACTGCGCAAAGAACTCGAACAACAGGCGCAAAACCTGGGTATTGCTTCCAAGGTTCTTTTTATAGGCACCGTTGCCCACGAAGAAATCCCGCGATATTTGGGAGCCGCAGATGTGTTTGTAAGGCCGTCATTATCCGAGGGTCTCGGTACTGCTTTTCTCGAGGCAATGGCGTGTCGCGTGCCAGTGGTTGCTTCGTCGGTAGGTGGTATTTCCGACTTCATATCAAACGGCGATACAGGAGTCGTATGTGACCCAACCAACATTCACAGTATCGCCACCGGAATCAAAAGTTTGCTAGGAGATCCTGCGTATGCAAAAGAAATCGCCAAGCGCGCGTTTGCATTAGTGCAAGAACGCTACGATTGGGATACTATTGCGGCAACAATGAAACAAGTATACATGCCGTTTTTAAAGAAAATATGAGAATACTCATTACAACGGGAATTTACGAACCGGACATCGGAGGGCCCGCATCCTATGCGCGCACATTGGCGCAGGCAATGGAGCCCGAGCATCAGGTTACCATTCTCGCCTATTCGTCGGTATGGAGACATGAACGAGACAGGCACCAGCCGTTTCGGGTAGTCCGTGTCTGGCGCGAATGGCCAAAGGGGATTCGTCACTGTTTCTATTTCATGCGCGCGTTTTTTCTTGCGGACAAGCACGATGTTATTCTTGCTCTTAATGCCGCAAGCGCCGGTGTGCCGGCGCTGTGGGTTGCGCGCTTGCGAAAGAAAAAACTATTTGTACGCATAGCGGGAGATCATGCGTGGGAAACCGCAATTCAGGATGGCAGTACTCGCCTCTTAATCAATGATTTTCAGAAAGAACCCAAGAAAGGATGGATCGGCTTCCTCCATCGTCAGCAAATAAAGGTATGCCGCGCGGCAGAGGGCGTGATTGTGCCCTCGGAATACTTGGCAGAGCTGGTACACCAATGGGGAATTCCTCGAACAAAAATCCACGTGATTTATAACGGAGTGCACGGCGCACTGTCAATGGTTCCAAAAGAGGAAGTTCGCAAGAAAATCGGCATCAGCGGGAACTTAATCGTGTCGATTGGACGGCTGGTGCCATGGAAAGGGTTCCGAATGCTTGTGAAAATTATGCCGCGGTTGTTGGAAATCAATCAATTTTTCCGCCTCGTGATTGTCGGCGACGGGCCGGATGTGCCGATACTTAAAACGATGATTCGAAACCTCGGGCTTGAGCGGAAGGTCATACTAACCGGGAAAAAGGGCGGACAAGATCTTGCGGATATGCTTGCTGCCGCAGACATGCTGGTGCTCAACACCGGTTATGAGGGGTTCTCGCATCAGGTATTGGAGGCAATGGCCGCTGGCATTCCGGTGATTACCACTGCGGTGGGAGGGAACGTTGAGGTCATTCGGCAGGGCGAGAACGGTTTTTTGGTGAGATACAACGATGAATTCAATCTCATAGAAGCGATCCGAACGTTGTGGCAAATGCCCGAATTGCGCCAGGAGTTCATTGCGCAGGGTCAGGCAACGGCGCGGCAATTCAGTATTGAGGCAATGGTGCGCAAAACAATAGCGTTACTCACAAGTTCTCATGGCTAAACTCCTTATGATAAGCGGGTACGGTGCAACAAACCTTCATGCCAAGGGAGCTTTTTATAATACTCTCGAAGAATTTCATAAGCACTGGGAACGAGTTGATATCATCTGCCCGCGTGGTTCAGCTCGCGGACAAACAACGCAATATTTCGGGAACGTTTTTGTGCACGAGTCGCCTTGGCCGATTTTCTTACAGCCGTGGTTCATAGCACGCAAAGGAACTGAATTACACCAGACGCATCGCTTCGATTTGGTAACCGCTCACGAGTATGCCCCTTTTTACAATGGCTGGGGCGCCTACAAGCTTTCCAAGCGCATCCATGTGCCCTATGCGCTCGAGATTATGCATATTCCAGGGTATCCGCGAGCTGCCACCCTCAAGGAGAGCGTGTATCGCTTCCTAACGGGTCTTGTGGTGCCTTATGAGAGTCGTGCCGCGCAAGGTGTGCGAGTTATTAACGAACACGAAACGCCTCATTTCCTTAAGCGGTCAGGGGTTTTACCGAAAAAGATTTTCTATGCGCCGGCCTTCTACATCGATATGTCTGTATTTCATGCGGACGGCGCAGAAAAGAAATACGACTGTATCTTTATTGGTCGTTTGGCGGTGAATAAGGGCATTGACCTATTTCTTGACGCGATGAAGCTCGGCGGGTTCCGCGCACTCATCGTGGGGGACGGGCCGTTAAAAGAACACGTGCGGGCCCGCGTGCAGGTAGAGGGCCTCTCCGACCGCATCATAATGCATGGGTGGGCCTCCGATAGCACAGAGGTCGCCTCACTTATCAATCAGTCGCGAATATTAGTGATGACTTCATACAATGAAGGCGGTCCACGCGTGGTGCTTGAGGCGATGGCATGCGGAGTGCCGGTAATGGCGACGAGGGTCGGTATTGTCCGCGACGTTGTACCGACCGCGCGGCAATGCGACTGGATCGCGGATGATATCGCACGAAAAGCGACTTTACTGCTTGGCGATTGTGAGCTGTATGAGAGGGCGAGAACTGACGGCTTGGAAACGGCAAAACGATTTGAAAAAACGGATGCGATAAGGGTATACGCGGATGAACTGAAGAAGGTGGTAACCGGTTAACTCCATGCGAAGCATTCTCATCATCACCCAGAAAGTGGACGAACGGGATGACCTATTGGGATTTTTTGTTGATTGGTTGCGCGAATTTGCGCGACATTGTGACCAGGTTCACGTTATCGCACTCGGAACGGGGGCGTATGACCTTCCCCCGCATGTTTTCGTGCATTCTCTCGGGAAAGAAAAAAACGCACCGCGATGGCGCCGACTCCTGCGTTTTTTCAGATTACTTTGGCGGCTAGCGCCCTCATCCGACGGTATTTTTGCCCACATGTCGCCGATTTTTGTCATCGCTTCTTGGCCGGTCGCCTTTTTATTTCACAAAAAAATCATTCTGTGGTACTTACATCGATCGGTGACGATCCGTCTGCGCATCGCCGAAATGCTGAGTCACCGCATCGTGACGGCAACACGCGAGAGCCTTCGCTTGAAAAGCGGAAAGATAATGGAACTTGGCCACGGGATCAATATTGAACGGTTCAGCGAGCGCGGAGCGGTGGGTGGGATAAGCGCTGCACGCATTCTCTCTGTCGGGCGGATATCGCCTATCAAGCACTACGAAACGCTCATTGACGCAGTGAGACTCTTGGAACAGCACAACATTGCAGTTACCGTGACGATCATCGGCAAGCCGGTGATGCGGGGCGATGTTGAATATGAAACGATGCTTAAAGAGCGCGTGTCACGGTTCGACATGACGGGAAAAATCAGTTTTGGCGGTTTTGTCCCCTACGCTCAGATCCATAACTGTTACCAAGGAACGGACATTGTGGTGAATCTCACACCCACAGGGGGGATCGACAAAGTCGTTCTTGAAGCAATGGCGGCAGGATGTCTTGTGCTTGTCTCCAACGACGCATTCCGTAAATATTTTGGACAATACTCTAACCAGCTGATATTCAAACATGACGATCCTCAAGACCTTGCACACAAAGTGAGGGGCTTACTATCGCTTTCTCCGGAAGAGAAGGAGAAATTGCGCGGATTTCTAATCAACATTGTACAAGCTCACCACAATATCACATCGCTTATTCCAGCGATCGTGCGGTTATATGAATAAACCCCTGAGAGTCCTCTATTTTGGCTCTTATAGTTATGCAAATCCCAGAAATGCCGTGCTCATAAAGGGGCTGGAGAAAAATGGTGTAACAATTCTTGAATGTAATGATCGTTCGAGATCATTTGTCGTAAAATATATAAAACTGTTCTTTAAATATCTAAAGTTTATTGGGAAGTTCGATGTCATGCTGGTCGGATTCTCCGGGCAGGAGATGATGCCGTTGGCGCGGATCCTTACACGCAAGCCGATCGTATTCGATGTGTTCACCTCTCATTACATGGGGTATATCCTGGATCGTAAATATTTCTCCCCGCAAAGCTTAAGAGCAAAATATTACGGGTTTATTGACCGGATGTCATGCCGGTTGGCGGATATTGTGCTTTTGGATACGCAGGCGCACATTAATTATTTTGTGAAAGAGTTTGATGTGCCCCTCCGCAAATTCAGAAAGATCTGGTTGGGTGCGGATTCGGACGTTTATTATCCTATTGAACAGGCGCCCCGAGCCGATGGAGATTTCTCCAGAATAGTCTTTTGGGGTAACTTTATTCCCTTGCAGGGAGTGGAGACAATCATTAAGGCCGCCAAGATCCTCGAGAATAAAAATGTTACATTTTATATGATTGGAAAGGGACAAACACTTCCTGCATGCGAACAATTAAGCAATACTCTTGGGCTTAAGAACGTTCAATTTCTAGGGTGGGTCGGTCATGATGATTTGAGGGACTATATATCCAGTGCTGATATATGCCTTGGGGCTTTCAGCGGCAGCATCAAAGCGGACATCACCATTCAAAATAAAATATTTGAATCTTTGGCAATGCACAAAGCTCTCATAACCGCAGAGACCACGGCAAATCAGGAGCTTCTCACCGATGGCGAAAATTGTTTATT
>JBBUGO010000009.1:0-34550 GCA_038056025.1 Patescibacteria group bacterium | reverse complement strand
AGCCGGGGCCTGTTCCTGTTTCTTATGCTCCTCCAACCCCAACCCCAACTCCAACCCCAACCCCCACGCCTACCCCAACCCCCACGCCTACTCCTACCCCTACTGCTACCGCTACCGTAACCCCAACCCCGACTCCAACAGCAACCCCTGGGCTGGTGTTCTGCACGCCGCCATCACAAATAGTTGTTGTTGGTCAGAGTGCCCACCTTGTTGCCACCGGGGGCAACGGAACATATTCCTGGTCAGCACCAGGAGGGACAGTTACCAGCGGTACCGGCTCCGTATTTAGCGTCAGCTATGTATCAGCTTCTCCCCAGACAAAAACAGTAACCGTTACCAGTGCCGGAAGAACCGCTCAATGTACGGTAACGGTAAATCAGACTGCTACTGCTACCCCTACGGCTACGGCAACAGCGACCCCTACTGCAACGGCAACATCCACAGCTACCGCAACATCCACCGCAAGCGCAACTGCAACGCCAACGGCCAGTCCCACTGCGACGGCAACAGCGACCCCAACGTCGAGTTTCACTCCAACTCCCACTCCAACGCCTCCTCTTTCCTTTCCAGCCCTTCAAATCGACGGCGCCATTTCTAGTACCCGGCTTCAATTTGAAACATTCAACATTTTTGGTGACCATTTTACTCCACAAGGAAGTGTTACACGTTACGTACGAACCCCCCAGGGAACTCTACGAGCGCTTCCGGTGCGTTACGCAACCACTCAAGGCAGAATCATTTGGCCGTTTCGTCCCGATTGCTCGACAACGCCAGGCACCTACACCGCGTGGGTCATTGATGATGCCACAGGCAGGCGGACCAACGATATTCAGGAAACGGTGCTTTCAAGTAGTGCATGTAGCGGCATCACGCCATCTCCGGTTTCATCGCGTCCCACTCCCGAACAGTATGGTCTGAAGGAGGGGAATACCGTCTCCGCCGCTAACTCTGCTGACCCCGATATCTACATCATTAACCAGCATGGCTTCAAACGGTTATTCCTTAATCCTGTTATCTTTGGTTTCTATGGCCACCTAGGCGGCTTCTCCAAAGTAAGGACCATATCCTCGACAACAAGAGATGTCTTTGAGACGACGGTGTTCTTTAGGAATTGTGAGACAGGAGATCAGAGGGTATATGCACTTGAAGTGACCGGAGAAGATACCGGTACCCTCCACTGGCTCAATGTGGATGGCGGAACTATCGCATCCCAAGACCCCGAATTCTTTAAAAAGGTGTTCTGTATCAACACCAACGAATACGGCTGGTATGCCAAGTCAATCACACCGTACACATCACTTAGTCAGGTGCCTGCGTACAGGCGGTAGTTTTGCTGTTGCGGAGATTGGTTTATAATAGAAGACACTCATGAAGAATATCGCCATCAACGGTTTTGGGAGAATCGGACGGTTATTTTTCAAACTCGCATTGGAAAAAGGCGATCTTAACATTGTCGCCATTAACGATCTCGGTGATTTAGAAAATCTTGCATACTTATTGAAATATGATTCGGTGTATGGCCGCTACGAAAAAGAAATTATGGTGCAGAACGGGAAACTCGTAGTCGGCGGAAAAGAATGCCTCTTCCTACAAGAGAAAGACCCGTTGAAGTTGCCGTGGGGCAAACTCGGAGTGGATGTCGTTGTAGAGGCGACCGGCGCGTTTGAGAGCTTTGAAAAAGCGGCGGTGCATAAGCAGGCGGGCGCAAAGCGGGTCGTGCTCTCCGCTCCTGCTAAGGATGAGGACACGGTGGACGCCAGGACGATTCTTCTCGGAATCAACGAAGATGATTTAAAGTCGTGTTCGATCTCTGCAAACGGGTCATGTACGACAAACTCCGCTTCCCCCGTGCTCCAAGTTCTCGCGGAAACCGTCGGCGTTAAAAAAGCATTTCTTAATACTGCACATGGCTATACCGCGACACAGAACCTGGTTGATGGGCCGATTAAGGGACACGATTGGCGACGTGGACGCGCGGCAGGGGTGAATATTATCCCCTCAGCCACAGGGGCGACGATAGCCGTGGCGCGCGCGGTCAAGGCGCTGGGAGGGAAGTTTGATGGCATGTCGATGCGTGTGCCGACGGTAACCGGTTCATTATCGGCCATTACATTTGTATCGGAGCGGCCTACCAGTGCGGAAGAGATTAATAGTTTTTTGCAAGTGGCTGAAAAGGAATCGCGCTGGCAGGGCATTTTACGGACAACGAACGACCCCATTGTTTCCACCGATATTATCGGCGATCCCCATGCGGCAATTGTTGACCTTTCACTGACACGAGTAGTAGATGGCGACTTGTGCTGTGTCTATTCCTGGTATGACAATGAATATGGATATGCGAATACACTCGTGGAGCATGTGAAAAAAGTCGCCAGTCTTGTTTAATGTCTGACTACATTCATGACACGAAAGTAAAGGAACTCGAACTCAAGGCGAACGCAATTCGCCAATCGATCATTGAAATGCTGGTAGCAGCAGGGTCGGGTCATACGGCAGGGCCGCTGGGGATGGCGGATATTTTTACCGCCTTCTATTTTCACATCCTTGAACACCATCCTCAAGACCCGGCGTGGGAGGGGCGGGACCGCCTTTTTTTGTCCAACGGCCATATTTGCCCCGTGCGCTATGCCGCGATGGCGCACGCGGGATACTTTCCTTTGGAAGAATTAAAAACACTCCGCAAGCTCGGTACGCGTTTGCAGGGCCATCCCGAACGCGAGAAATTGCCTGGCGTAGAGACGACATCGGGTCCGCTTGGCTCTGGTTTGGGACAAGCGGCCGGCTATGCATATGCGGCCCGTATGGACAATAAGGGATTTCGCGTGTACTGCATTATGTCCGACGGCGAACAGGAAGCGGGAAACACCTGGGAATCGGCGATGTTTGCGGGAAAATATAAGTTAAATAACCTTACTGGCATCATTGACCGCAACAATATTCAAATTGACGGCATGACCGAACAGGTAATGCCGCTGGAGTCGCTCAAAGCGAAGTGGGAAGCATTCAATTGGCACGTGCTGGAAGTGGATGGACACAACATCAGCCAATTTGTCAGTGCGATTGAAGAGGCAAAAGCCATCCATGAAAAACCGACGGTCATTATTGCCCACACGATCCCCGGCAAGGGTGTTAAAGAGATTGAGTTTGACTATAAATGGCACGGTGTTCCGCCTAATCCCGAACAGGCAAAACAATTTTTATCCGAATTAAGAACGTTGCAGGGGAAAATTCAGTCAGAGCATCAATAGTAAAAATGAGAAAGGCAATCTTAATAGCAATCGTGGTAGCAGCGGTGTGCTTTGTTGTTTTTGGCTCACGTAAGTACAAAGACGAAAGCGCCGGATTGACCTTTTCTTATCCTCTCAACTGGAGTATACGAAAAAGCGAAAATGACACCGCGACTACGAATATTTTTGATGAGAAGGGAGAAATGGTGGCGAGTATCAGAGTTTCTCAAAAAATACCGGAAATATACGGAGAGAAGTATGTCCGTAGCGATGAGGAAGTGTACATTGGACCTAATCGGGTTGTGAAACTTCCGCATGTTAGATTTTTCAGCCCAAGTGAACAATATGAGTGCTATGGGATCGATACTATTCAGGGAGGGTGTTCTAACCAGTTCTCAATTTTTCTTCAAGGAAGGGGAACGATAGAGTTTTCGGGGATTTTGGAGGGTGAACGCGTTCCTAAATCTTTACAGAAAATTTTATCATCGATTCAGTATGATTAATTCCAAGGCATTTCTCACCGAGCATATTTTTGATTCAGCGCGGGTCCAAATGGTGCCAACCCGCGATGGCTACGGAAAGGGACTTGTTGAGGCGGGTGAAAAAGACGAGCGAGTGGTGGTATTGTGTGCTGACCTGACCGAATCCACGCGCTCGCACTGGTTCGCGGAGCGTTTCCCAGAGCGGTTTATACAGATAGGAGTTGCGGAGCAAAATTTAGCGACCATCGCCGCGGGCATGGCGAACTATGGTAAAATCCCTTTCATTTCTTCCTACGCGGTGTTTAGTCCTGGGCGCAACAACGAACAGATCCGCACGACGATTGCCATTAACAATGTTCCCGTCAAAATTGCAGGAGCCCATGCCGGTGTTTCAGTGGGTCCCGACGGTGCGACACATCAGGCGCTTGAAGATATTGCGCTCATGCGCGTTATGCCCAACATGACCGTCATCGTGCCATGTGATGCATTTGAAGCACACAAAGCTACCGTTGCCGCTGCGGCCAACGGCGTGCCAACCTACATTCGATTTGGCCGTGAAAAATCACCGGTATTTACCACAGCAGAGACCCCGTTTGTTATTGGTAAAGCTACAATATTTCGGGAAGGAAAAGACGTCGCCATTATTGGATGCGGCATGCTAATGTACCACGCACTCCAAGCGGCCGAGCGATTATCTAAAGAGGGTATTGAATGCATGGTAATCAACTGCCATACGGTGAAACCAATTGATGAAGCGACGGTTGTCGCCGCGGCACAGACAACAGGCGCGGTAGTGTCTGTGGAGGAGCATCAAATCAGCGGAGGACTTGGCTCGGCGATTGCAGAGGTGCTAGCGCAACAGCACCCAACACCACAAGAATTTGTGGGGGTACATGACCAATTCGGTCAGTCGGGGAAGCCAGAAGAACTCATTGAAAAATACGGACTCGGCTTGGCTGGCATCACCGACGCAGTCAAGCGAGTGATAGCGAGAAAGCCCCGCTCATGAGCGGGGCTTTCAGATGATTATACCGAGAGTTTTGTGATAACGAGATCCTTGAGCTTTACAAAATCGGCTTCAAGGAGTGTTTTCGTATTGGGATCACGCAATGCATGCGTGGGGTGAAACGTGGGTAGAAGGTCATGGTCACCCAAGCTGAATATTTTGCCGTGCACGTTACCTAACGGCTGACGCATGCCCACTCCATTGAGCGCGAGTGTGCCAAGCGTCACGACGATACTGGGGTTAATGGCCTTTATTTCCTCGCGCAGGAATGCGGCGTGTGCCTTTATCTCTTTGGGAGAGGGCATGTTACCGTTGGGATGATACTTCACGACGTTGGTGAAGTACGTTTTCTTTTTATTGATACCTGCTGACTTAAGGAGCTGGTTGAGAAGCTTTTCCTGACTGCCAGCGATGGGGCTTCCCTTGGCGATTTCATCGGGGCCGGGCATCTCGCCCACAAAGACAATTTTTGCATCTTGCGCACCAACGCCGAAAACTAATTTCTTGTCTTGAAACTTACTCTTGAGTTCCGTATAGATATTTTTTAGCGTCTTTGTCTCCGACATGTTATGGTGAACATGTTACCATATTTATCGTTTTTTGACAAGGGTTTTTGCTGGTTTCGGCGGAGGTAAGGATTTGATGAAATTGTGTTTTTCTGGTACTGTATAAGGCGTTTTCAATGATATATTGAACCGTTGCGCGAGTAGTTCAGTGGTAGAACGCGTCTCTGATAAAGACGAGGTCGTAGGTCCGATTCCTACCTCGCGCACAATAGTCCCTATGGGCCGGTAGCTCAACGGTAGAGCACTCGGTTTGCATCCGAGAGGTTAGGGGTTCAAGTCCCCTCCGGTCCACTGGCTCATCCTGATTTATCGGAACAATGAGCCTGCCTGCTCGCCTCGCTAAAGCTCCGGCGAAGCGGGCCAGCAGGCAGGGAGGTCGCCGGTTCGCAATCCGGCACGGTCCACACATTTACTTTTCCCGTCTACACGGTAGAATGTTGGTATGAATCTTTGTTTTTGGGGGAGGCAGGAACGAGGAGTTCTACCCGAACGACGAGTGACGTCGGAAGGGTGGCAGAGCCCCCTCCGAGCAAGAAAGGGGGTGCGGACATGTTAGCTATAACAGTGAATTGGTGGACGGTGTTGGGTGCAGCCGTTGCTGGCATGATAGTCGGCGCGCTTTGGCACGGACCGCTTTTTGGAAAGGCATGGGCGCGGTTGAACAACATGACCAGCGAGGATATGAAGAAAGGCAGTGCGAGAGCATCATACTTCTGGACGTTTGTGGGTTTGGTAATCACCGCGTATGTGCTCTCGGGTATTCTTGTTTACGCTGGCGCATTGAGTTTGGGCGAAGCGGCGCAAGTGGCGTTTTGGGTGTGGCTTGGCTTTACCGCTCCGGTAGTGCTTGGCAAGGTACTGTGGGGAGGCCAGAAGTTTCAGGCATTCCTGCTGGACGCGGGGTATTATTTGGTCAACCTGCTTGTGATTGCCTATATTCTAAATCGTTGGGGCTAATCTCATGCTCGGTGAGCAAAGCTGCCGGAACGATAAAAGTTGTTTTGGGGATAATAAAATAAACAAAAGGCCCAAAGGGCCTTTTGTGGTCCGGCAAAAAATTTGATATACCTACGACCATGGATCCGACACTGGTAATCATCGCAGTTGTAGTAGGGGCGGCCATTCTTATCCTCCTCGGCGTGAACCTCTACGTAGCATTCCAAGCTCGCAAGCAAAAGCCCGACGAGCATTATGTGGTGTTGCACCAACGTTTTGACGCGCTCTCACAACTGCTTAACGATCAACTAAAAGCCAGCCGCGAATCTACCGAACGTGCAACACTGTCGGTACATCAGCAGGTGCAGGGCTTTACGAAAGGGATGACTGAACTACAGGAGGGTTTAAAAAACATGCATGAATCGGTGAAGGGCGTTTCGTCTTTTCAGGATTTATTTCGCAATCCTAAACTTCGTGGCCAATGGGGGGAAATGTCTCTTGAGGCGTCACTGGCCCAGTATTTTCCACGAGATAAATATACTATTCAACATTACTTTCGCTCCGGCGAAGCAGTTGATGCGGCGTTAAAGCTCCCGAACGATATTCTCTTGCCGATCGACTCGAAGTTTAACTGGGATAATTTCCAGAAAATGGTGAATGCCGATAACGACATTCATCGGGACAGCTTCCGCAAGCTTTTTCTATCCGACGTGAAAAAGAAAGTAGACGAGATAGCCACCAAATACATCTTACCATCCGAAGGAACAACTGATTTTGCGCTCATGTTTGTGCCAGCAGAGACCGTCTACTATGAGATGATCAATAACATCAAAGACGTTGATATTCCCGAGTATGCCCGGAGGAAGAAAGTTATGCTGGTTTCGCCCAACACGTTTGCGTTATCGGTTTCGGCAATCCACCATTGGTATAAAGATGTGCAAATCAACAAAGAGGCACAGTCAATACTTAAAAAACTTGAGAGGGTTGTGGCGGATAGCGGCAAACTGTCGGAAGATTTTCGCAAGCTTGGCAACCATCTTTCCAATGCCAAGTCCTCGTATGATGAAAGTGAAAAGCGACTTGGCTTGATGGTGGATCGGGTAAAGAACGTGGTGGAGATTGGTGAGCGTGGGACGAAGGAAATTGAACTCCCTAAGACGTGAGAGGAGGGTCCGGTAGTAAACAACCATGGCTCATACGAGCCATTTTTGTTATAATGAGAGACGAAATTCATGGCTGAACTCGCGCGGGCAAAAGATATCATGACAAAAGAGGTGCTTGCTGTCGGACAAGACGACAGCTTGGATGCGGTTGCAAAGATTTTTGAAAAATACGACTACGATGGTCTGCCGGTCATTGATGGTAGTCGCCGGTTAGTGGGCATTATCACCGCCTACGACATGGTGGTGCAAAGCTCCGGCATGCATTTGCCGACGGTGGTGAATATTATGGAAAAAATTTCGGTCAATCGCGCTGACCGGAAAGATCTCGATGAGCATTTTGGGCGCCTGAAGCAGATTACTGCCAAGGAAATAATGAATACCGAGCCACTGGTCGTCGATCCAGAGACTAACGTGCAGGATATTGCCAAGGCATTTGCCGAGCACCACCGCGTCAATCCCATCCCCGTGGTCAACGGCCAAGGAGTGCTCGTGGGCATCGTAAGCCGCTACGACATTATCCGGTTTTTCAATCAGCAGTTTTTGAATCAGGTGGTCGCAGGGGCCAATCGGCTTCCCACGCGCATGAAGGAATCGGAACAAGAGGTGACGGAAGCCGTGGGAGAAATTTCAAAAGAGTTTTTGCTCGTCACCAAGCGGCGTCCGCGGATATGGCGCTATATCGCGGTGGCGATGTTCATCGCGGGCCTTGCGGTGGCGTTTGCGCTCATCATCCGGATTGTCCAGCAGGTTCCATGATTTTATCCACATTGCGGCTGGTTGGATAGCGCACGCATGCTACAATGATGATATCCATGCATACGTCTGAAAGGGGGTGTCGGCATTGAACGGATTATATGGAACAACGGCACCTGATGTCGTGACGTCTTCTTTGGTGACCCTGTGGTCACAGGTTGCGTCGTTTGCGCCTCGCCTGGTGGCAGCCCTGGTGGTCTTTTTGCTTGGCTGGCTCGTGGCGGCGTTGTTGGGGCGGGTAGCGTACCATGTGGTTCGCATCTTGCACCTGGACAGCGCGTTAGGAAAAGTTGGTTTCCGGCAGGCCTGGGAGCGTAGCGGATTCCGTTTGGACAGCCCGATGTTCTTCTACGAGCTGGTCAAATGGTTCTTCATCGTTGTCTTTTTGATGGCAGCGACCAACATTCTTGGATTGAGTCAGGTCAGCGACTTGCTTGGCCGCGTGGTGTTGTACATTCCGAATGTCATTGTTGCAATCGTAGTACTGCTCATCGGCATCTTGGTGGCGAAGTTTTTGGAAGGCACGGTACGCGCATCCGTACGCGCGGCGGGACTTGCTTCGGCCAATTTCTTGGGCGCGATGACACGCTGGGCAATCTTTCTTTTTGCACTTTTGATCGCGTTGAGCCAGTTGCAAGTGGCAGAAGCGATTATTCAAACTGTGATTGTGGGCCTTGTCGCGGCGATCTCGCTGGCAGTGGGCCTCTCGTTCGGTTTGGGAAGCGTTAAGCACGCTGAAGAAGTGATGGGTCAGCTGAAAAAGCGCATAGAGGATTAACCCATAACTCAAACTAAAAACTCCCCGGTCTGGGGAGTTTTTAGTTGTTACTTTTGTTCTAGTCGCCGGAGCCCTTCTTCGAATACTGTCTTCAGTTTCGCACGTTCGGCGGGTGTAAAAGGAGATAAGACAAAGTCCTTCACGAATGCTTCTTTTGCCTTGGTTGGCTTGTCCCAGGCCTTCACACGCGCGGGATTGCTGGTGCCAATGCGGAGACGGTAGAACTTTTTCGTTTTCAGCGACTTCATGATGGATTCAATGCCGCGGTGACCGGCAGAATCTTTATCGAATGAAAGTTTTATGTTCCCGAACGGAATATCCAAATCGTCATGCACAATGATAATAGCGTTGTTAGAAACCTTGAAAAAACTTTTTAGTTTCGCGACCACAGGACCGGTCACATTGACGTAGCTTTGTGGTTTCGCAAGGAGTATCTTACCCTCTTTGCCCTTTATGGTGCAGTGGCCTTTTGCAAGCTGTGATGCGAGCTTCTTCTGCGGTTCAAAGGATCCAGCTTTGCTCTTTTTCGCTAAAAAATCTAAAAACTGCCACCCCACATTGTGGCGAGTATTGTGGTATTCCGGATCAGGATTGCCGATGCCGATGATAAGAGATTGAGCCATTATGCGGAGTATAGCGCAAACACAAAAGCGATGCTATACTGTGGGTGCTTTTATTATGCTCCACGAAGAACATTTACGAACGGGAATGGGAGAAGAGGCGGCGGCGTTTGTGTGGGAGACGGTAAAAATCGTTGTCATCTCCCTTGCCATAATCATTCCAATACGGTATTATCTCGTTCAACCCTTTTTTGTCAAAGGTGCATCGATGGAGGACAACTTCCACGATAAGGATTACATCATCATCGATAAATTGGGATACCGCCTCCATGACCCAAAAAGAGGTGACGTGGTGGTATTCCGCTTCCCCCAGGATGAGCGGGAGTACTTTATCAAGCGGATCATTGGTTTGCCGGGAGAAACAGTGGCCATTCGCAAAAATACGGTTACTGTTTATGACGATGATAATCCGCGCGGGCAGGTCCTAGACGAATCCGGATATATCTCTAGGAACCAGGAAACGCTTGGCGATCTCACGCTTAGGCTCGATGATAACGAATATTTCGTACTGGGAGATAATCGTCTTCATAGTTCGGATTCGCGGCGATGGGGACCGGTCAACCGCACTCTCATGAGCGGACGCGCCTATATCCGGCTATGGCCGTTTAATAAAATTCTTAAGATTCCTCGCGTGACGTACTGATTGCTGTTCCATTATTCATGACTGTAAAACGAGGCAAAACACTCCAGGCGCCCAAGGGCATGCACGACATTCTGCCCGAGGACCAGAAATATTGGCGCCATATCACCAAAAAAGCCGAAGGACTCCTTGAGGATTATGGCTTTGAAAAGATCGAAACGCCGATTCTTGAATCGGCTGAATTATTCGTGCGCGGTATAGGAGAGGGAACCGATATTATTGAAAAAGAAATTTATACCCTTCGCACAAAGGGTGGAGATGAACTCGCATTGCGGCCAGAGTTTACTGCATCGGTGGTGCGCGCCTATATTGAACATGGCATGCAGGTGCGCCCCCACCCGGTGAAGCTCTATTGCAATGGCCCGGTATTCCGCCACGATCAGCCGCAACACAACCGGTATCGCCAATTTCACCAGCTCAATGTGGAGACCATCGGCGACGCATCCGAAGCGGTTGATGCCGAGCTTCTCTTTTTGGGCTACCACATTCTCAAGAGTTTAGGCCTGGATGCAGTCAACGTCCACATTAACAGCATTGGCGATGCGAATTGCCGACCGGCGTATCTGCGCGCGCTGCGCGATTACTATAAGGTGCGCGTGAAAAAACTGTGTCCGCAATGCAAACTGCGTCTGAAAGAAGATGTCCTGCGGGTGCTGGACTGCAAAGAAGAAGGTTGCCGCGAGCTCGCTAAAGAAGCGCCGCAAATGATGGATTTCCTTGATGATGCCTGCAAACAGCATTTTAAGCATGTATTGGAATTTCTGGATGAAGCGAGGATTCCCTATATTCTCAATCCTTACCTAGTACGCGGGTTGGAATATTACACCCGAACCGTCTTTGAGTTTATTCCGGAAGATGCCACCGGTTCCCAAGTCGCCATCATAGCGGGAGGTCGATACGATAAACTTATTGAAACGCTGGGAGGCGCAAAGATGCCTGCGGCGGGCTGGGCGATGGGCATTGAACGGGTAGCAACACTTTTGAGGGAGCGGCAGGTCAGCGTACCCGATGCCATGCCTAAGCCAAAAGTGTTCCTTGTTCAATTGGGAGAGGTGGCCAAGCGCCGGAGCTTATTGCTTTTTGAGGAATTGCGGCGAGCGGGGATCGGCACGAAATCATCTCTCGGGCGCGACAGCATCAAGGCCCAACTGCGCATTGCCAATCGCTGGGGCGTAAAATACGCACTGATCTTTGGCCAGAAAGAAGCGATCGACGGAACTGTCATCGCGCGCGAGATGGAAACCGGTATTCAGGAGACGATTCCGCTGGAAAAAATAGTTGATGAGATAAAAAAGCGTCTTAAGAAATGATCAGTGATATCTTCTGTAAAATTATTAAAGGTGAGCTGAAATCAGATCCCGTGTTCGAGGACAAAGATTTTCTCGTTATCAAGGACATTAAACCAGCCGCTCCTGTGCATCTATTGGTTGTTCCGAAAAAGCATTTCGATGGTTTGGCAGAGTTTAAGACAAAAGACGCAGCACTTCTTGGCCGAGCATTGTTAACTGCGGAAAGGATAGCAAAAGAACAGGGATTAGGCCGTGGATACCGGCTTGTCTTGAACGAAGGCGAACACGGTGGTAAACTCGTACCTCACTTGCATATCCATATCCTAGGCGGCAAGCGCCTGGGACCAAAGATTGTGCAGGACTAGGAAAGGAGGTTCTATGGTTGAAGTTAAACGAAAACCAAATGAAAGCACCGGGAGCTTATTGCGCCGTTTTTCGCGTTTTGTGCAAGTCAGCGGCGTATTGGTGAAAGCAAAAAAATCCCAATTTCGTGCGCGTCGTCCGAACGAGCGCAAGGAAAAACTCGCCGCTATTATGGGAGTGCATCTGACGAATTTGCGCAAACGCTTGGAAAAAATGGGCAAATATAATGAAGAAGTGTTTGAAGAGGAAAAGCGTAAACTCAAACAAGAATTAGGAATTTAACCCATGATCAAAGACCAACTGCAGGCGGATCTCAAAGCCGCCATGAAATCGGGCGATGCGCAGCGAAAGATGACGGTTAGTATGGCATTGTCGGTGGTGAAAAATCGCGAACTAGAAAAACGGACGGCGCTCTCAAAATCAATCGCTGATACTGCAACACTGGAGGCCCAGAGTCAACTTACCGACGAAGAAGTCATCCAAGCCCTTGGTTCCGAAATCAAAAAACGCCGGGAAGCGATAACAACCTACGAACAGGCCAGTCGACAAGAGCTCGCCGACAAAGAACGTGCAGAAATTGATGTACTTGCCCAGTATCTGCCGGAGCAGATGTCATCCGCTGCGCTCAAGCAAGTTGTCGAAGAAATCATCAAGACGCTCCAACCTCGAGGCCTCAAGGACATGGGTCGGGTTATTAGTGCGGTCATGGCAAAGGTGAAAGGCCGCGCCGACGGTCAGGCAGTGAACTCACTGGTGAAAGAACATCTGGCAACTATCGGCTCATGACCGCCAGACCAATGCTCGATCTCGTATTCCGCGATGACACGCGTGCATGCCCCGTGGGTCAGGCGTTTTTTGTGCGTACGCTTGCGCGAGGTCTCCATGTTGTCAAAGCGCCGGCATTGCGCTACGAAATGAGCATATCTATCGTAGGTGAGAAAACGATGCGAGCGCTCAATTGGAAATTCCGGCATATGAATCGTAGTACTGATGTCCTATCGTTCCCATTGGGCGTGCAATGCCACGTTGGCTATACTATAATGGCGCTGGGAGACATTTTTATATGTTTGCCCGTGGCGCGCCGACAGGCACGCCAGGAGGGTGTTTCTCTTAAACGCACGCTAGCATGGCTAGCCGCACACGGATTTCTGCATTTACATGGCTACGATCATGAGCGTTCCGTGCGGCACGCGCGCATCATGACTCGACTTGAGCAACAAAGCATTGCCCACGTACACTAGCAAACAACGACATGGCTAAACCCTATCTTCTCACCGGCATTGACATCGGCAATTCGCAAGTCAAAGTTGCCATTGCGCAGGTTGACCCTCAAAAGCTCGAGCCCCATGTGATAGGAGTGGGGAGCGCGCCGTCTCACGGATTGCGCCGCGGCATGGTCGTTGACATGGAAGAGACGATTGAAGATATCCGCACTGCCATCCAGCACGCGCAGGCGATGGCGAAAACACCGGTCACGCGGGCCTATCTTTCGGTAAATGGATTGCATATTCAAACGCAAATTTCTCGCGGAGTCATTGCAGTATCGCGGGCCGATAACGAGATTTCTCCGCATGATATCGATCGCGTCATCCATGCCGCATCCGTAGTAAGCTTGCCTCCCAACCGCGAGATTATTCACGTTGTCCCCCGTACGTTTATCATTGACGGCACCGAGTATGTAAAAAATCCGCTAGGCATGAAGGGAGTTCGTCTTGAGGCAGATGTGCTGATTGTTGATGGTATGTCGACGTATCTTCGCAACATCGCAAAGTGTGTCAATGAAAACGGTATTGAAGTTGCCGGACTTGTCTACGCACCGCTGGCGGCGGCTCTAGCGGCGCTCGATAAAAACCAAAAGGAATACGGAGTCGTTAATCTTGATTTTGGAGGTGGGACCTCAACCATGGCGGTCTTTCAGGAAGCCGACCTCATTCATAGCGCAGTCTTTCCCATCGGATCGCGGCATATTACCAATGACCTGGCAATCGCCCTTCGCACATCCATGGATGTTGCAGAGCGCATTAAACTCGAACATGCGGCGACATCAAGCGAGGACGATTTACGGCGAAAAGAAGTCATTGACCTGTCATCCTTTCTCGAAGAACCAACGACGTGGCCCAAAAAACAACTCCTTCGTGTCGTGGATGCGCGTGTTGAGGAATTGCTTGATATGGTGAGCGAGGAACTGAAGAAGCTTGGAGACAACGCCTCACTTCCGGCGGGCGTGGTGCTCTCGGGCGGCGGCGCCCATTTGCCGAGTTTAGTTGCCATGGTACGCGAGAAACTTCGCTTACCTGTACGACTGGCGCGCATAGCTAAAATGCCTGACGGCAACCAAACCGTCCAAGACCCTGCCCTCGCTGTTGCGGTGGGATTGGTACTGTGGGGGATTGAACAGGAATTAAATCTTTCCAAGAATCGTACCCTGCTGCAGGAAGGGCCCACATGGGTGTCCAAAGTACTTGATTGGGCCAAGAATTTTCTGCCCTAGTTTTATTATCGACAGAGTTATCAACAAAGGAAAACGGCTTGCTTGCGCCCTTTTTTGTTTTGTGATAATACGCAGGAGATTTATTGCTTTTCCTCGCTTATATGCCACAGGTGAAACCCCAATTTGAAACTTTTGCTCGCATCAAAGTGTGCGGTCTCGGAGGATCGGGCGGCAATGCGCTTGCGCGCATGATTGAGGCGCGTATTCATGGCGTTGAATTTATTGCCGTGAATACCGATGCGCAGGCACTCCACAACTCGAATGCACCAGTAAAAATTCATATCGGCAAGAGTCTTACGCGAGGCCTCGGTGCCGGTATGAATCCTGCCATAGGACGAGAGGCAGCCGAGCAGACACGGGAAGATATTCTCACCGCGCTGAAGGGCGCGGACATGATTTTTATTGCCTATGGCCTCGGCGGAGGCACCGGCACCGGCGCGGGGCCGGTCATCGCTGACATTGCGCGTGATGTGGGAGCGCTGACGGTCGCCGTGGTGACTAAGCCGTTTGCATTTGAAGGTGCACAACGCACGCGTATCGCAGAAGAGGGTTTGCATATGTTGCGTGATAAGGTTGATGCACTGATTACTGTCCCCAACGATCGACTCTTGTCGGTCATTGATCGTAAGACGCCATTGTTGGAGTCATTCAATATTGTTGACGACGTACTGCGTCAAGGCGTGCAGGGCATTTCTGATCTTATCACCATTCCCGGTATCGTTAATGTTGATTTTGCGGATGTGAAAGCCATTATGATTAATTCCGGCTCGGCACTCATGGGTATCGGCCGAGCCAGTGGTGAAGATCGCGCGATTGAGGCAGCAAAAATGGCGATCAATTCGCCGCTATTGGAACTTTCTATTGATGGCGCACGCGGGGTGCTGTTCAATGTTTCCGGCGGACCCGATATGGCAATGGCAGAAATCAGCGAAGCGGCGCGTGTTATCACCGAGCATATCGATCCGGACGCAAAAGTGATCTTTGGCGCGGTCATTGATGACAAGTTAAAGAAGGGAGAAATTAAAATTACGGTTGTCGCAACCGGTTTTGCCAACGGATTTAACGTACCGGCGCGCAATACGTATGCGCCATCGGGGATTAGTCTTTTTGATGGCGTGAAAAAATCACTAGAGCCACGTCCGGTAGAGCCATCGCCGCAGTCACCTCCTCCTCAAAAGGAAGTAAAGGAACTTATTGACGACTCCCTTGATGCGGGACTCGACATTCCTGCCTTTATCCGACGTAAAATGAACAAGTAGACGTTCAAAAACCCCACTCTCGTGGGGTTTTTGATTTTTCCGGTTCGCGCGGTCAAGAATAGCAGTTATCAACAGAGACAGGGGGCTACCATTTGATTACAATTCGGTTAGAGGTTTTCTTGAAAAGGAATAAATGCACCAGCTCGCTCTACCGCGGGCTGGTTGTGTCTTTGTCTTTTTTGTCTCGGTATGAACGGAACACCAGCTTACCCGGCACACACACCGTCTCTCGATGCTCGCCCGAGTGTTGCTAATGGACATGCGCACACTGCACGCGCGCAAGGTTTTACGTGGCAGAGGTTATTTGGCGCCGGAGATCCCTACGACGCGATTACGTGGGAAAAGCGCACGGCGAAAATCACCAAGAGTGATGGCACGGTAGTTTTTGAACAGCGCGATATAGAAGTTCCGAATTTTTGGAGCCAAACGGCCACCGATATTGTGGCATCCAAATATTTTCGCGGAAAACTCGGTACACCCGAGCGGGAAATAAGCGTTAAGCAGATGATTGATCGAGTTGCTAAGACTATTGGTAGCTGGGCACACCAGGACGGATACTTTACCACGGTGCAGGACGCGGAACACTACACTCTTGATCTCACGTGGTTGCTGGTCAATCAGTATTTTTCATTCAATAGTCCGGTCTGGTTCAATGTCGGCGTCTTCGAGCGGCCGCAATGTTCGGCGTGTTTCATCCTTGCTGTCGAAGATAACATGCAGTCCATCCTTGAGTGGTTCCGCGACGAGGGCATTATCTTTAAAGGCGGTTCTGGATCTGGGGTGGATGTTTCAAAAATTCGTTCTTCGAAGGAACAACTCTCAAAGGGCGGGTACTCGTCGGGACCGGTTTCATTTATGAAGGGCGCTGACGGCGTTGCCAACACGATTCGTTCCGGTGGCACCACGCGGCGGGCCGCTAAAATGGTGGTTATGAATGTAGATCATCCGGATCTCAAAGATTTTATCTACGCAAAACAGCACATTGAGAATATGACTCGAGTGTTGGTACAGAATGGATTTGCCAACACGCTCGACGGAGATTTATTTTCACCTTACACACTCTTGCCGTATCAGAACGCCAACAATTCGGTGCGCGTCACCGATGAATTTATGCATGCGGTGGAGCAGGACCAGATGTGGGATCTCAGGGCGCGCGTGAGCGGGGAAACGCTTGAGCACGTACGCGCAAGAGAGATTATAGATTGGATTGCGGATGCGGCGTGGCACAGCGCCGATCCTGGTATGCAATACGATACGACCATCAATCGTTGGCACACCTGCCCCAACGCGGGTCGCATTAATGCTTCCAATCCATGCAGCGAGTATATGCACCTGGACAACAGTGCATGTAACTTAGCCTCGTTGAACTTATTGCGTTTTTTGAGTTCTGATGGGCGTTTTAACATCGAGCTCTTTAAGCGCGCAGTTGACACCGTTATCTTGGCTCAGGATATCGTCATTGATCGCTCTTCGTATCCCACAGAAAAAATTACTGCCAATGCCCGTGCCTATCGCGAGCTTGGCCTTGGCTATGCGAATCTCGGTTCATTACTGATGGTGCTTGGGTTACCCTACGATTCTGATGAAGGCCGCATGCTTGCCGGACAGATTACTTCATTGATGTGTGGAGAAGCGTATCGCATGTCGGGACTCCTTGCCGATGTCAAAGGTCCCTACGATGGGTATGCGAAAAACAAGGAACCGCAGCTCAATGTCATTACCATGCACTTGCATGAAGCGGAGCGTTTGTACGCTCAAGCAACCCACTCTGCGGTTGGTGGCCACGATCTCCAGATTGCATCACGCATGGTGTGGCACGAAGCATTGGAGACCGCGCGCATGAACGGTGTGCGCAATTCTCAAATGACGGTACTGGCTCCTACGGGGACCATCGCCTTCATGATGGATTGTGATACAACGGGCGTAGAGCCAGACATCGCTCTTATCAAATATAAGAAACTGGTAGGAGGGGGCACGCTTAAATTGGTCAATAGCCAAGTGCCTGTGGCGTTGGCACGATTGGGATACAATGAAGATAATGTGCAGCGAATCACTGCACACCTCATGAAGCACGATACGATTGAGGGAGCGCCGGGGCTCAAAGAGAAACATCTTGCCGTATTTGATTGTGCCTTCAGGGCGGCCAACGGTATTCGCAGCATCAGTTATCTGGGTCACTTGAGAATGATGGCCGCGGCACAGCCGTTTATTTCCGGTGCGATTTCTAAGACCATTAACTTACCAGCGGATGCAACGCGCGAGGACGTGAAAGACGCTTTCATGCACGGTTGGAAGCTTGGTTTGAAGGCGATCGCGGTATATCGCGATGGGTCAAAATCAGTCCAGCCACTCAATACCAAAAAAGAAGAGAAGAACGGCCATCCTGCGGATGTGCGTGACGGGTTTGCACGCGTGCGACTACCCGAAGAGCGTCCAGCGATCACTCACAAGTTTTCCGTGGCAGGATATGAGGGCTATCTGACGGTAGGCCTCTATCCCGATACGCAAAAACCGGGGGAGACGTTTCTTTCTATCGCCAAAGAGGGAAGCACGGTATCGGGACTTCTCAACACTATTGCCATTCTGACATCCATGTGTCTGCAGTCGGGTATTCCCCTAAAAATGCTGGTCAGGAAGTTCAAAGACATGAGCTTTGCTCCCGCGGGATTTACCGAAAACCCCGATATTCCCATGGCAAAATCGATTATTGACTATATGTTCCGGTACATGGGCATGAGGTTTTTGAGCCGGGAAGATCGCGATGAAATTTTTGGATCTGGTCACGCCGCGGCGACATCAACGGTAGCTGCAACTGACATCGTGGCTCCGGCACGCGATACGAATGATGCGGTCGTTGCCCAACTTGCCTCACTGCCACCACTGGCAACCGGTAATGGCAACGGACACCATTCCAGCATGTCAGCGCGTCCCGTTTCCAATGCCGATGCTCCTGCGTGTCAGTGCGGCACGCTCATGGTGCGTACCGGTGCGTGCTATACGTGTCCGTCCTGCGGCACGACATCCGGAGTGTGTAGTTAATGATTCCGTAGAGAAAACGACCCCACCTGTATGGGGTCGTTTTCTGTTGATAGAGATCTTGCTACAGTAGACGCAATGCATAAATCACAGGTGCTTATCGTACTCGCACTGGCCTATATCGCGGGAGTTGCTATCGGGTCTCTTAATGTCGTAAACGAACCATGGATGGTACGACTCGTTACTCTCGCATTGCTCCTATTGGTGGTATCGGTGTACCGGCGGACATTTGGAGAAAGTGCGCAGGGGTATCGCCGACGAATGACGGGAGTGTTGACCGCATGCCTACTATTTGTATGTGTGGGCGGCATCTATCGTTACGGATATGTGAACGCAACTCACGGTATCCTATCCCAATACGCTGATCGTCGGGCAGGTACGCAACTGGTCTCTACTACTATGCAGGGATATGTTGATGGAGATCCCGTCACCACCAATGGCCGCACATCAGTTCCCTTTCGTGTCACCGAGATTCTTGCCGCTTCGCGGGTCATTTTCGTTCACGAACGCATGCTGGTCTATCTTGTCGATGCTGACGTGCGCTATGGAGCATTTTTGCAATTGCGGGGGACGCCCGAGACACCAAAAGCAATTTCTAGCTTTGATTATGCGGCGTATCTCCGTAAGGACGGCATAAGCTATATTGTTTCGAGTCCGAAGGCACAGCGCATTGAAAAGCTCTATCACCTCACATGGCGCGATCGCGTACAGTTGGCGCTTTTGAGGCCGCTTATCACAACCCGCAACGCATTTATCACTTCGCTCCAACAAGCCGTTCCCGATCCCGCCGCCCCCTATCTGACGGGGATGCTCTTGGGCATCCGATCACAATTGTCTGATGCTATGCGCGAAGCGTTCAATCGCACCAGCACGTCGCACATTCTTGCTATCTCCGGCTACAATATTTCCATCGTTGCCCAGCTGGTCATGTCAGTGTTCCTGCTCGCGCTCTACCGCCGCCGCGCGTTTTGGGTCACCATCATGATCATCGGTCTTTTCACACTTATGACTGGCGCGTCAGCTTCTGTTCTCCGGGCGGCTATTATGGGAGTGCTCGTACTTGCCGCGCTGAGTTATGGACGGCTCTATGATGGTACGACGGCAGTTGTCAGTGCTGGAGCGGTCATGTTGGTGGTCAACCCCCTCCTTTTAAGAAGCGACATCGGTTTTCAGCTTTCATTTGTGGCAACCCTCGGCATCATGCTGGTGTATGAGCCGATCGAGACATGGTTGCGAAAAAAGAGTATTGGCGAATCACTACGTCCGGTGCTGGCAACTACGCTTGCGGCGCAAATAGCGGTGATGCCCCTGCTCGCCTACCACTTTCAGACGGTTTCTCTTCTTGCATTGCCAGTCAATGTATTGATATTGCCCTTCGTGCCCCCCGCGATGCTTTTGGGGTTCGTAGCAGGAGCGCTCGGATTAGTGTGGTCATTGGGAGCAAAAGTGGTGGGAACGGTTGCGTGGGCAGTGAGCGCCTACCAACTCTTGGTGGTGCAGTTGTTTGCAGATATTCCGTGGTCGGCGGTACGCGTATCTGTTTCACCGGTAGTGGTTATGATCATCTACGCGATAATGGGATGGTATCTATGGCGATATCGTTATGCGAAATAGACAACTTGGCATTGTTCATGCAGTTATTATTATCGTCCTTGCGGGGTTGGCATACGCCAGTACGCGGGCCGCAGGAAGTGATGACGGTCTACTTCATGTCTATGTGCTGGACGTGGGACAGGGCGATGCTATTTTCATTGAATCGCCTAATCATACCCAGGTGCTTATTGACGGTGGGCGACCGGATAATCGAGTACTCGAGCAATTGGCTGAAATTTTGCCACCGCTGGATCGTACTATTGACGCGGTTGTTGTTACCCATCCGCACGCGGACCATATTGGCGGGTTATCAGCAGTATTATCCCGCTATGATGTTGGAGCCGTGGTTGAGGCAACGGAACGGTATGACAGCAGTGAGTATCGCACATGGGAACGCGCGGTTGATACCGAAGGCGCAACACGCGTTGATGCCATAGCTGGCACGTCACTTGATTTAGGCGGAGGCGTGACGCTCTCGATACTATATCCTTCTGCATCTGCGCAAAATATAGCTACGAAAAAACCGCATTCCTATAATGTCACCACACTACTTACCTACGGCACGACGAGGATGCTTTTAACGGGCGATATGGAAGGTGATGCGGAACAGGCGCTCATAAACCACGCGCTCCCCATTGACGTAGATGTTCTTAAGGTTGGACACCACGGGTCAACAACCTCATCGTCAACCGCGTTCCTGAATGCAACCAGTCCGCGGGTCGCCCTGATATCCGTGGGAGCACGTAATACCTATCACCATCCTGCGCCTTCTACCCTTGCACGCCTTGAACGAATGGGGATTCCGTATTATCGTACCGATGCTCACGGCACAGTAGAAGTTATCAGCGACGGCGCTACATTTGCTGTGATTCCAGAAAAATAATAATGATGCTTGAACGCACCCTTGTATTACTCAAACCAGATGCCCTCGATAGAGGAATTATAGGCGAGCTTACCACGCGTTTTGAACGCGTAGGGGCAAAGTTGGTTGGCATGAAACTTTTGGTATCTAAAAAGGATACCGCCCAAAAGCATTATCGAAAGGATATCGCCGATCGTTATGGTAAAGCCGTTCGGGATATGATGATTGCTATGCTTGTCTCCGGCCCCATAGTTGCAATGGTATGGGAGGGAGTCGGTATTATCGAAGTTATACGAAAATTAGTGGGAGCGACGTATCCTCAACTTGCCGCACCAGGCACTATCCGGGGTGATTACGCCCATGTTTCAAAGGATTATGCGAATGCGAAGAAAATTGGAGTTTTCAACCTTGTGCATGCGAGCGCGAATGCCGAAGAAGCAAAAATAGAAATTGATATTTGGTTCAAACCGGAAGAACTTGTAAAACATAGGCCAGGGTACACCCGGATAACGCTACGAGAGAATGAATGAGCGAGCAAAATGTCCAGAAGTGGATAAGTGAATTTAGGCCCTAAAAATGGGCTGTTTTTTTGTCTTGCTCCGTGTTAAGCGAGGGGTATAATGAAGGCAGCCCTTTTGTAGGCACAAGCTTTAGACTAAGTAATTTGCATCGGGATCCTCACATCGCGCTGTCCTGTGGGATAGCGCTGCGGGAACCCACTTGCCGTCGTGCTAAGTCTTGTTGCTTATGAGGGGGCGTGGTCAAACTACAAAACGGCCTGCGGGCCGTTTTGTAGTTCTTGTTGATCTAGGAATGTGGCCACTCAATCGCATGTAGTTGCGTTAGTAATGGTTGGGCCGTCTTCGTATTGATGGATTTTATATAATCAATTAACGATCTTAGACTTTCCATCGTTTTTGCTGGGTTGGCTCGATATTCTTCATCAAAATTTCCCTGCCCATATATCCCTAACGACCTTTTAATTCTTTTCAACATTTCAGCACTTATATCAAGATTTTTGTCGTTCACTTTGATTCCACAGACAATTTGTTCTGATGTCTTTGCCTGTTCTCTGCGTTCTGTGCGTTTGTGCATATTCAGCTCGTATCCGTTGTTTTTTAATATCGAAGATGTATTTCCGAATAATCGGTTAGGGTTTCTCGTCCCAGAAATTGTCATATCGTCAAAAAAACGAGTGTATGTATATCCACGCGCTTTACACAACTTAAAAATTCTCTGATCTACTGGCCATAAAATCATATTCGCGAGGACGGGACTTGTTGGAGCACCTTGGGGGAGTTGGTAATCATAAGTTGTAAGTCGGGTTAAGCAATCCGCAACATTATTATGACATCCAAGTTCTTCATAGAAATGCCGAACTTTCTTGAAGTGCGTCGATGGAAAGAACTTCTTTATATCAAGGCAACTTACCCACCCCTTTTGTCTATGAGGTAGCGCATTCGTGATGATTGATCTCCCTTGGATGCCTCCGTGTACATAATGAGGAAATTCAATATGAAATAGTTTATGCAGGATCGTTCGTTGTACATTCTTAAGGTTCTCGGCGGGAATGGAGAGTGTTCTGCCTGCTATCGGTTTTTCTCTGTACAGGTATTGTGTTCTCGCCGCCAGGCTTAGAAGATATCTTTTTGAATATCCAAGAAGTTGGGCAAGTTGACCAACCGTTTCAATATTTAGGCGCCACTCCGTAGGATACATGGTTCTTTAACGAACATTACCAGCAGAATTTGCTGGTAATGGTTGATAATACGAGCGCAGGTTCCTGAATATTTCCAGCATTGTCTTAACGATATCTAATAATAGACGAATGGTGGGGACTACTCCTAAAACCTTGCGCCACGATAACCTTCGTATGAAGTTTCTCATATGGGTAACGTGGCTAAATTAATCAGCGCAATATTATTGCTGACGACCAATTTAGATACTCTAACCAACAATAATTTAATCTCGTGGATCACTGCGCTGTAGATTTGCCTCTTAACGTCAAGAAATTCTTGAGGCGTGTTGCCGTAACAAGTATAGAGCTCGGTCTCATGCTTGAGAACTTGCCCCACGGCATTTTAAAGTCGCCCGATGGCGATCAGACAGGTGTCTGGTTATTTTGGAGAGTAATTTGCAAGGTTCTATGTACGAGACTTAGAAAATTATAGCACAAAAATCTTCCGTGTGGAAGTCCGAAGGTGGATATCTTATCGGATTACATGTTCCTGTGAATTTTTCGTCGCCATGGTCGGGCTAGTGGGAGTCGGACCCACCGTTTCATGCACCCCATGCATGTGTGTTACCGATACACTATAGCCCGACCGCGACGACGAAAACAAGTTTTCTAAAATTCCCGTTAGAATGCTCCCAGCATTCTAGCCCCCCAGCATGTGTAATACCGTTATACCACAGCCCGAAATAACTTTTTGTATTATAGCGATCGGGCCGGAGAACGAAAGACCCGGACTACCGGGTCTTGTGGAGCGCTTTGATACAGTCGGTGCAGATTTTTATCCGCTTACCGTTCACGCGTGCCCATTGCAGATTGGGCATACTGCGGTGCTTGCCGGTTGGATTATAATGGCCCCGGAGTAGTTTTCGGGTGGTGACCATGATTGGTTTTTTGCCGCAGTTAGGACAACGAGTTGCCATATAACAAAGTTTATAAAGTGAAAAGTTCTTAAAGTTTGTAAAGTAAGAAACTTTAAAAACCTTATGAACCTTAGGAACTTTTAACTCACAAAGCGGTTTACAGCATAACGCGAAATTGGTATTTTGGCAACATGGATGATGTAATGCTACTTCTATTCCAGATTGTTGTGCTGGTGTATTCTGTGGTGATTCACGAGGTGTCTCACGGTCTTGCGGCACAAGCATTGGGAGACCATACCGCCGAACACGCTGGCCGCCTAACTCTCAATCCGCTTAAGCACCTGGATATGTTCGGGTCGTTTATTCTGCCGCTGTTGTTGGTGGTGGCACGTGCACCGTTTCTGTTTGGTTATGCGAAGCCGGTACCCTATAATCCGGATAATTTGTCAGATCGCGTCTACGGCCCTGCCAAGGTTGCTATGGCTGGTCCGGTATCTAATCTCGCTCTGGCAGTCATATTTGGGTTGGCATTGCGTGTAATGGTTGAAACGGGATATAGCGGCCTTTTCACAAATCTCTTTTCCTACATTGTGGCGCTCAACCTCGTGCTCGCTATATTTAATTTAGTCCCCATCCCCCCGTTAGACGGCCATTGGCTACTGATGATCGCGTTACCCGTGCGCTGGTTTGGATTACGGACGGCCCTCTATCGGTATAGTTTGCCGTTTCTCTTTATTTTTATTGTCTTTCTGTTTCCGTTCCTGTCGCCTGTCATTGCCGGACTCTATTTTCTCATTACGGGCCAATCGTGGCAGTAATTGACGAAGATGCCTATTTTTGTTACCATGGCTCTGCTTTTTTATGCCAACGTTCAATCAAATTCTTCGCGCGCCGCGCAAAGTTTCCCGGGCTAAAACAAAATCCCCGGCGCTTACGTTTGGCTTTAATACCCTTAAGAATCGGCCCGTTGATTTCCCCGCGCCGTTCAAGCGCGGTGTGTGCGTAAAAGTGACCACTACGACGCCGAAAAAGCCCAACTCGGCATTGAGAAAAATTGCCCGTGTGCGCCTCACGAACGGTATGGAGGTCACCGCCTATATCCCGGGTATTGGCCACAACCTCCAGGAACACTCCGTCGTGATTATTCGTGGCGGTCGCGTGAAGGACTTGCCCGGCGTGCGCTATCATGTGGTGCGTGGCTTGCTTGACGCATCGGGCGTTGAGGGCCGCCGACAAGAGCGCTCAAAATACGGAGCCAAGAAACCAAAGTAATGCGACGACCCATTAAAAAAAGAAACACTATTCAACCAGATCCGCGCCACGGCAGTCTTGTCGTAGCGAAGTTTATTAATAAGGTTATGGTGGCGGGCAAAAAATCAGTGGCCAGCCGTATTGTGTACGGGGCACTCGATAATGCGGCAAAAAAAGCCGGCAAAACCCCGAATGAACTTTTAGAAAAGGTACTTGAACACGTGTCGCCCACCGTGGAACTTAAGTCTCGCCGCGTAGGAGGCGCCAACTATCAGGTGCCCATTGAAGTGCGTCCGGAGCGCCGTCTCGCGCTGGCCATTCGGTGGATTGTTGACGCCGCTCGCTCCCAGAAGGGCAAAAATATGCACGTGCGTTTGAGCGAGGAATTTCTCAATGCATTCAATAATACTGGCACTGCAGTAAAAAAGCGCGCCGATGTGCATCGTATGGCCGACGCCAACAAGGCCTTTGCTCACTTAGCATGGTAAGGGCTTTGCCCGTGCGCAGCGAAGCGAGCACGGCTGCAAAACCTTACCCGCCTAAGTTTTGCTTAGCAAAATTTAGGCGGGTGCTGAGTTTTGTAAAATGTTCGTTTGCTTCGCGTTAACTCACATAACAAAACTCGCATGGCGGATTACCCAATCGAAAAAATAAGAAATATAGGAGTTATTGCCCATATTGACGCCGGAAAAACTACTACGTCCGAGCGTATTTTGTTTTACACGGGAATCTCACATAAAATCGGCGAAGTTCACGAAGGGGACACCATTATGGACTGGATGGAGCAGGAGCGTGAACGCGGCATTACTATCACTGCGGCCGCGACGACTGCGTATTGGGTTCCAACAGAGTTCCTTGACCGGCTAAAGCACGGTCAGGAAACCACTCCGAGCACCGATGCGAAAGATAAAGACACTGACAAAGTAAAACTGAATATTATCGACACGCCTGGGCACATCGACTTTACCATCGAAGTGAAACGTTCCCTGCGTGTGCTCGACGGCGCGGTGGTGGTGTTCGATGGAGTCGCCGGCGTCGAGCCGCAGTCAGAGACCAACTGGCGCTATGCGGATGACTACAATGTGCCGCGGTTGTGTTTCATCAATAAACTCGATCGTCTCGGGGCCTCTTTTGAACGCTCCTATCAATCCATTCTTGAACGCTTGTCGCCCCACGCGGTAAAGTTCCAAATTCCCGACGGACATGAAGATCAATTCAAGGGCGTCGTGGATCTTTTAACCATGCAGTATATCACCTTTGAGGGAGACAAGGGCGAACGCGTCATCAAGAGTGAAATCCCCGCCCATCTCAAAGAACAAGCGAGTAAAGAACGCGCGGTTCTTATAGAAAAGATTGTTGAACACGACGATCAGGCGATGCATGACTACCTTGAGGGTAAAGAGATCACTCTGGAGCGTTTGCGGACGATTGCCCGCAAGGCGACTATTGCCGGTACTATCTATCCGGTGTTTTGCGGTTCTGCCCTCAAGAACAAGGGAGTTCAACTCGTCCTCGATGCGGTGGCGTACTACCTTCCTTCTCCACTTGACATCCCTGCGATCAAGGGCATTGATATCAAAACGAGTCAACCCATTGAACGCCATGCTGATGACAAAGAGCCCTTCGCCGCGCTGGCATTTAAGACCGCCACCGATCCCTATGTGGGCGCACTGACCTTTTTCCGTGTATACTCGGGCACACTTTCCGCTGGTTCGTATGTGCTGAACGCGCGCTCCGGCAATCAGGAACGCATCAGCCGTATTGTGCGCCTGCATGCGAACGAGCGCCAGGAAATCAAAGAAGTGTTTGCTGGCAATATCGCCGCAACCGTGGGTCTGAAAGACACAAAGACAGGGGATACGCTGTGCGATCCCGAGTCCCCGGTTATTTTGGAGGGTATCGTAGTGCCGGAGCCGGTCATTTCACTTCGTATTGAACCAAAAACAAAAGCGGACCAAGAAAAAATGGGAATCGCATTAAAGAAGCTCTCTGACGAAGATCCCACATTCCGCATTTCAAGCGACCAGGAAACCAACGAGATGATTATTTCTGGCATGGGTGAATTACATCTAGAAATTCTTGTTGACCGCATGAAGCGGGAATTTGGCGTGGATGCCAACGTCGGCCGTCCGCAGGTCGCCTACAAAGAAACTATTACTGGCAATGCCGAAGCCGAGGGTAGATACATTCGTCAGTCAGGCGGACGTGGTCAGTATGGCCATGTGTGGTTGCGCGTGGAGCCGCAGGAACGAAGCAAGGGTTTTGAGTTTGTCGATGCGATTAAAGGCGGCTCGATTCCACAGGAATTCATCGGGCCGACACAGAAGGGCGTCATCGAAGGCATGACGAAAGGCACCATAGCCGGCTTTCCCATGGTGGACATGAAAGTCACGCTCTACGACGGCTCGTACCATGAAGTTGATTCTTCCGAAATCGCATTTAAGATTGCCGGCTCGATTGCGCTACAGGAAGCGGTCAAGCGCGCTAAGCCGGTGATCCTCGAACCGATTATGAAAGTGGAAATTATCGTGCCGGATCAGTTTCTGGGGTCAACAACGGGCGATCTCGCATCCCGCCGTGGACAAATCGACAGCGTAAACGATCGCGGTTCTCTCAACCTGAAAATTATTGATGCGCATGTGCCGCTCTCTGAAATGTTCGGCTATGCAACGTCTATTCGCTCGCTTTCTGAAGGAAGAGGAACTTTTACTATGGAATTTGATCATTATGAGCCAGTGCCGGCCAATATTGCCCAGCAAATTGCCGAGGGGAAGAAGTAGTTGCTTTTTTCTATAGGTAGAGTACAACAGGGCCATGGATATCAACGAACTAAAGTTTCTCCTCAAACATTCCGCGTCTGTAGTACTCATGGAAAACGGCCAGCCATCCCTGGTTATTGTTGATTATAATGTGTATAAGAGTCTTTTGCCGAGCGAACCAAGCATGCCTCGTGGGACAGATATCGGCGCCCAGCCGAGAGTCACGAACCCGGGATCTCCGGTCGGTGAACAGCAGTTTTCTCCCGAAGAACAAGAAGCGGTTGAGCGTCTCAACCGGGAAATCCAAGCCCTCAAAGAACAGATTGCGATGGAAGAGACGGGAGAGTAATCGTTTCGCGATAACCTCCCCAGACAGGCCGTGTCAGCGTGTCCAGCGACACGCCGCACTAATTCTCGGTGCGCTGTTCTGCTGAAACCCTGCCAGCGCACCTGCGAGTTGCCTGCGTAGGGGAGGTTATTGCTTCACTCCTAGTTTTCTAGGTATTACTTGACTTATTGCATCGCCCTGCTACAATGGACGGTACGTTTTAATTACGCATGCTCAAGGGATAGTACACGAGCGGGAAACCGCTCGCGTGTTGTCCAAAGAGGATCATGCGAGTGTTTACACAATGGCAGAGGCAACAAAGTTTGAACGGAATAAGACCCACCTCAACATCGGCACTATCGGCCATGTTGACCACGGCAAAACCACGCTGACTGCGGCGATTTTGCATGTGCTGGATATGCATAAGGACGAGGGCTACGGCGCTCGTGTGGAGCAGGTTGATCAAATCGACAGCGCTCCCGAGGAAAAGGCTCGTGGTATCACCATCTCACTTCACCACTCGGAGTACTGGACTCCCAAGCGGCACTATGCACACGTGGACGCTCCCGGGCACCAGGACTATATCAAGAATATGATCACCGGTGCGGCGCAGATGGACGCGGCCATTGTTGTGGTCGGCGCCTCCGACGGTCCCATGCCTCAAACTCGTGAACACATTCTCTTGGCTCGTCAGGTTGGCGTACCCTACATTATTGTATTTTTGAACAAGGTGGATATGGTGGACGATCCGGAAATGGTGGATCTCGTTGAAGCAGAAATCCGCGAGCTCTTAAAGAAATACCAGTTCCCCGGCGACACCACGCCTATTATTCGCGGCTCAGGTCTCAAGGCGCTTGAAGCCAAATCAAAGGACGACGAATGGGCTAAGAAAGTCAAAGAGCTCATTGATACGATGGATTCGTATGTTCCCGATCCCCAGCGCGAGATTGAAAAGCCATTCCTGATGCCCATTGAGGACATCTTCTCGATCGAAGGCCGCGGGACGGTGGTGACCGGCCGCATCGAGCGCGGCAAGGTCAAGGTCAACGAAGAAATTGAAATCGTAGGCCTCCAACCCACCTCAAAGACGGTGGTGACGGGTATCGAAATGTTCAATAAGCAGCTTGACGAAGGTATGGCGGGTGACAACGCGGGCGTTCTTCTGCGCGGTACCAAGAAGGAAGACGTGGAACGCGGTCAGGTGCTTGCAAAGCCCGGTTCCATTACTCCTCATACCGAATTTGACGCTGAAATCTATGTGCTGACTAAGGAAGAGGGCGGACGCCATACCCCATTCTTCAAGGGATATAAGCCGCAATTCTACTTCCGTACGACGGATGTTACCGGCGAGGTGTTCCTGCCGGAAGGCGCAGAGATGGTGATGCCTGGCGATACCGCCAACCTCAAAGTAAAACTCATCGCACCGATTGCCATGGAAGAAAAACAGCGCTTCGCGATTCGCGAAGGCGGCAAGACAGTCGGCGCTGGTGTGGTAACCAAAATTCACGCGTAAATCATCTTCCCGCCCCCGGAACCGGGGGCGGGATTCGTTCCTTAGAAAGCGATCATGGCGAAAAAAACATCCGAAGCCCAGCGCATCCGCATCAAGCTCAAGGCATACGATAGCAAGATTATCGATAAATCTGCCCAGCAGATTGTGGAGACCATCGAGCGATATGGCGGCAAACCCGTAGGGCCCGTGCCGCTGCCGACCGACACTCGCAAGTTCACCGTCAACCGCTCATCCTTCATCGATAAGCAGTCCCGTGAGCAATTTGAAATGCGAGTGCATAAACGGCTGATTGATATCACTTCGCCTACGCCAAAGATTATTGATTCACTGATGAACTTGAGTTTGCCGACAGGAGTCGATATCGAGGTGAAGATGTAATTATTACTTTACTTCCCGCATCACCAGCTATGGTGTGGGAGACTAAGGTAGTAATCCTTTCATGCATTACGCCTTACCGTGCTACCCGGCACGGACAAGCTGTGGCCGTGCTATTCTATGTCCCCAGCTCAAACTGGGTTTTACGTTTCTTATATGACAAGGTTTATTCTCGGCACCAAAGCCGGTATGACACAAATAGTTGATCGCGGTGTCGCCACGCCCGTGACGGTTATTCGCGTTGAACCCAATGTGGTCATTCAGGTGAAATCCAAAGAAAAAGACGGGTATGAAGCGGTGCAAGTTGGCACAGGCACAAAGCGGCGAGTTGCGAAACCGCAGAGAGGTCATTTCGGCGATCTCGGCACATTTCGCTTTGTAAGGGAATTCCGCGCAACCAAAGGAGGCGACAAGGAATTGGCCAAGGGTGATACGCTGGATGCTTCAATATTTACCCCCGGCGATACCGTAAAGGTGGCGGGGATCAGCAAGGGAAAAGGATTCCAAGGCGGAGTAAAGCGTCATGGATTTTCAGGGATGCCAGAAAGTCATGGTCACCATCACGTTCGAAAACACATCGGCTCCATCGGTCAGCGTTTTCCTCAGCACACGCTCAAGGGCAAAAGAATGGCGGGGCACATGGGAGCTGAACGCGTGACCATGCGAGGTCTGAAAGTACTAACCGTAGATGCTGAACAGGGACTTCTGGCGGTGAAAGGATCGGTACCAGGTCAGAAGGGGACACTGTTAGAAGTTGTCGGACAATAATGCATATGGAAACCACGCTCTACAATCAAGAGGGGCAATCCATCGGTACCGTATCGCTCAACGACGCGGTGTTTAACGCGCCTATGAATCGCGATCTGCTTCATCAGGTGGTTACCGCATACGAAGCCAATAAACGGCAAGTGATTGCTCACGCCAAAGGCCGTAGCGAAGTACGTGGCGGTGGCAAAAAACCCTGGCAGCAGAAAGGCACTGGCCGTGCGCGTCACGGATCCATCCGCTCACCACTGTGGAAGGGCGGCGGCGTGACATTCGGTCCAACGAAGGAACGCGATTTCTCAAAAAAGATCAATAAGAGCATGGCGCGCAAAGCGTTGACCGTCGCACTATCGGAGAAATTGCGCGTTAATGCACTGGCAGTGGTCGACAACATCACGCTTCCCGAAGTAAAGACAAAACATATCGCAAAAACGCTCGCGGGTATTGCCCATGCGTTCGGCGACCACGCCAGGGGTTCTCTGCTTATGGTGATTCCCTCGGTCAAAAGTCATGGCGGTTTGGTACGGGCATCGCGGAACCTGCCGGTTACCAAAACGATCGAAGTGCGTAATATCAACGCCCGCGATGTGTTGGCATACCGGCATATTGTAGTATTGCAGGAGGCATTGCCGACGCTTGGCGCGGCGCGTGCCCGTACCTAATTTTCTACTATGGCATTTCATTTATTTGGATCGTCAAAAAAGTCCCGATCGCAAAGCGATCGAGGATCCTCGATCCCGGAGGGATCGGGAAAAGCTCCATCGATAGCCCAGGAACAGGTTGCGCCCGCCGTAGGACCGGCGCTTGGTCCCATTGCCGGAACATCGGCATACCGCGTGCTCCAATCACTGTATGTCAGTGAGAAGGCCTCGCGTCTTGCGGGGAGTAATCAATATGTATTTCGGGTGACGCCCGATGCCAATAAGGAAGAGATCAAAAAACAGATCAGTCGTCTCTACGGCGTGACGGTGACTGCGGTGCGGGTACTGAATATGCCCAAAAAGCGCAAGGACCTTGGCAGACATCCCGGTTTTCGATCTGGTTTTCGCAAGGCAGTGGTACGACTGGCAAAAGGACAGACCATTGCACAGGCAACCCCATAACCTATGAAACAGTACAATCCCACAACGCCATCACGACGGCACATGAAGGGACACGATTTTTCCAATCTCGCCAAGATTGCTCCTTTAAAGCCGCTTGTAAAAATGTCGCACCGAGCATTTGGACGCAGTAACCAAGGGCGCATTACCAGTTTCCATCGCGGAGCTGGGGCAAAACGTCTCTATCGCACGATTGATTTCCGGCAAGACAAATTAAATGTTCCCGGCAGAGTATTTGCATTGGAGTATGATCCCAACCGAACTGCCCGTATTGCCCGTATCCATTTCGCTGATGGCGAAAAGCGCTATATTCTTGCTCCCCAGGGCCTGAACGTAGGCGATACAGTTACGACTGCCGAAAAAACACCGCTTCGTCCGGGAAACCGCATGCAACTGAAGAATATTCCGCAGGGAACCCTCGTACACAACGTTGAACTGTTTCCGGGGCAGGGTGGACGCATCGTGCGCTCAGCAGGTAGCGCCGCCACCGTGATGGCCAGTGAGGGCGGGTATGTCCAGCTTGCGATGCCGTCATCCGAGATGCGTTTAGTATCGGAAAATGCCTATGCTTCCATCGGACAACTTTCCAACCCTGAACATGCCTTGGTGGTGTTGGGGAAGGCGGGTCGTTCCCGCTGGTTGGGACGTCGTCCCAAAGTCCGCGGTACGGTCATGAATCCTGTCGATCATCCCCATGGTGGTGGTGAGGGGAAACAAGGTCGCGGTACGCGTCGTCCCAAGACACGGCATGGCAAAATCACCGGCGGCCACAAAACGCGCAATAAAAAGAAAAAGTCATCAAAGTTTATCGTTCGTCGTCGAACGAAATAATATACCATGAGCAGAAGCCTCAAAAAAGGACCCTACGTTGATCAAAAATTGCTGAAAAAAGTCAGTATGCTTCGGCCTGGCGGTAAAACCATCATTAAAACATGGTCGCGTGACTCTACGATTGTACCCGAAATGATTGGCTTTACCTTCGGTGTTCATAATGGTAAAGTGCACATTCCTGTATTGGCAACGGAGGATATGGTCGGTCATAAACTCGGGGAATTTTCATTGACCCGCAAGTTTGTTCGCCATGGAGGGCGCATGCAAAAAGAACTTGAGGCGGCGCAACGACAAAAGGAAATAGAAGCTGCACAAGCTGCCAAAGCAGAAACCGCCCCCGCCGGCGGTGCTCCTGCGGCAAAATAATTATTTATGGAAATACGCGCACGACTCAATCAGGTACACCTCGCCCCCCGCAAAGTACGGGCGGTGGTGAATGTTATCAAGAAAAAGGATGTGCTGATTGCCAAGGACCAGCTTGCCCATATGGTGAAACGTCCCGCGCATCAGATTGCCAAACTGCTAGATTCTGCCATCACCAATGCCGAATACGGGTATCAAATGGTTCCAAGCAATTTGTATGTAAAAAATGTGATCGTTGATGAGGGCACCAAGCTCAAGCGGTATTTCCCGCGCGCGCAGGGCCGGGCTACCGAGATTCAGAAAAAAACAAGCCGCATTCTGATTGTGCTTGATGAACGCGTGGCGGGTCTTAAGCAGGAGGTAAAGGCGAAAAAGAAAGAAGAAGTAATTCCGGTTCGAGGGGCTGCCACCGAAGCCACATCAACAGAAAAGAAACCCGAAATAAAAAAAGAATTAGGCAAAAAGAGCGGCCTGTTCGGCAATCTTCGCCGGAAGCTGTTCCAGCGTAAATCGGTCTAATGGGTCAAAAAATTTCTCCCACATCATTGCGTATCGGCATCAATCGTGACTGGGCGTCACGCTGGTTTGGTGGTGCCAAATATACTGGCTATCTCAAGGATGATCTGCGTGTTAGAACATATCTGGAGAAGCGGCTCAAAGGCATGGCCGTGGATCGCATTGAAATCGAGCGCGGCACCGATACGCTTAATGTCTCCATTATTACCGCACGTCCCGGTCTGATTATTGGCCGCGGCGGTGCAGGGGTGGAAGAAATTAAACAGGGGATCAGTAAATTATTGAAAGGGAAAATGGCGATTCGACTTGAAATTCAGGAGATCAAAAGCCCAGAAAGCTCTGCGGCAGTCATGGCTGAATCCATTGCTGACCAAATTGAAAAACGTATCCCATTTCGCCGCCTTCTGAAGCAAACGTTGGCCAAGATTATCGCAAGTCGCGATGTGAAAGGTGCAAAGATTCAAATTGCGGGACGATTAGATGGCGCTGAAATTGCACGCACGGAGCACTTGGAGGAGGGAAGTTTACCGCTTCAAACATTGCGCGCCGATATTGATTTTGCGCGCGCGACTGCGATGACCACCTACGGCACCATTGGCATTAAAGTGTGGATTTATAAAGGAGAGGTATTTGACAAATAATTATGCTTCAACCCGCACGCATTCAACACAGAAAAGTACATAAAGGCCGGATCGGCTCGGTGGCAACCCGTGGCGTAACTTTGAGTTTCGGCAGTTTCGGTTTGAAATCGCTTGAATCGTCGTGGATTAAGGCAAGCCAGCTAGAGTCAGCACGTCGTGCCATGGCGCGTTTTGTCCAGCGAGGTGGCAAGATATGGTTGCGGGTGTTTCCCGATAAGCCCCGTACCGCAAAGTCAGGCGAAGTGGGATTGGGCGGCGGCGCCGGTCCGTTGTCGCACTTTGTCGTGCCGGTAGAGGCGGGGCGCATCCTGTTTGAAATTGATGGCATTGCGCCGGAGCTCGCCAAGCGCGCGCTTGAATTGGCGGCACATAAACTGCCAGTGAAAACAAAAATCATTTCCCGCACGCATTAATATGAAAATGCAAGAATTACAATCAAAATCCCGATC
>JBBUGO010000008.1:0-17987 GCA_038056025.1 Patescibacteria group bacterium | reverse complement strand
AGAGATTCTCCATGCTCGTGAACCGCTGAATGAGCGTAGCGGCGGTTTTATCCCCTATGCCGGGCACTCCCGGTATATTGTCCGATGGGTCACCCCTCAATCCTTTGTAGTCGAGCATTTGTTCGGGCGATAAGCCATAGCGCTCGCGCACTGCCGATCCGTCGTACGTAACCGTATCGGCAATACCCTTGCGGAGCGTAAATACCACGACGCGCTTACCATCCACCAATTGGAGTGTGTCCAAATCACCGGTGGCAATGACGGTCTGAAGTTTTTTGTGTTTTTTCACTTTGTGCACGAGCGATCCGATAATGTCATCCGCTTCGTATCCGGGTTGCTCGAACACGGGAATGCCAAACGCTCTAATCATCTGTTGGACGAGCGGGATTTGCACATAGAGTTCGTCGGCGGCTTTTACACGGGTGCCTTTGTAGTGCTCAAATTCCTTATGGCGAAATGTGGGACCGGGGGCGTCAAATGCTGCCGCGATGTAGTCGGGCCGCAGGTCTTTGATGATTTTCATGAGTACCGATGTGACGCCGTATACGGCATTGGTAGGAATGCCTTGGGGGGAGTTTAAGGTGGGCGGTAGTGCGTGAAACGCACGATGCACGAGCGCAAGCCCATCAAGAAGAACGAGTTTTTTTGTCATGAGATGGAAATACTGCGGCGTGATGGACTATGGTGGCCCAACTGCACCGAGATGTGCTTTTTTGGGAGAATCTTTTTGATCTTTTCCGGCCACTCAATAAGGACAATATTGCGCGGGTCCTGAAGAATATGGGCGATATCAAGGGGTTTGAGTTCTTGCCATTTCATCACGCGATAGCAATCTACGTGGTACACATTTTTGCCTTTTTTTGCCAGGACATAATGTTTAATGAGTAAAAACGTCGGGCTTTTAACCCTGGCTTTAATGCCGAGCGCGCGGATGAATCCTTGTACAAACGTTGTCTTGCCCGCGCCCAAGTTGCCCTTGAGGGTTATAATAACCGGCCCCTTGGTGCCGACAACTTTCCTGGCAAGATCGGCGGCGATATCCTGTGTTTCGCGCGGACTTTTTGAAACGGTGTGCATGGTCAGGTAGTGAATTTCCAGGCCAATTGTAGCTTTTTTGCGGCATTTTTTCAACAGTTTTTCGTAATGGTAATCCCTCGACTATACTCGGGATTTTTTCCGTTTTAAAAAAACGGAAAAAAGAAAAACGGTCCGTGAGATTCACCTGTGAGTGAGTCAGTCACGGACCGTTTGTGGGCGTGGTGTCCGAAGGTACTACTACGAACCGCCCTCCCACTTCTGTTTGTTGTGCAGAGTGGTCAGACACTCGCTCTTGCCTCTTCCCTGATAGCTGACGCAGGGATGGGCTGGCTCCGGCCGAGGTGTGGGTTGAAGCGGAGGCGGAGGCGGTTGAATGTAAACGATCTTCTGCTCCGTCAACTTCCGCTCGAGTTGGTTGATCCGCTCCCGCATGGTGTCGGCCGGGTCGGTGCCGCAACACTTACTTGCGAGGAGATCCGCCGCCTCTTTTTCGACCCTCATTCGCTGGAGGCGTGCCTTGGCGATCAGCATCTGCTGGATCTCGTTGTCGTAGGCATATTCCGAATACCTACGATTGGTAGCGATGTCTGCGGTGGTCTGCTCGGCGGTGAGGGGCGAAAGTGGTTCCGGCGGTGCCGTCGGCGAAGGCGAGGGCGCCGGGCTGGTCTGGGCGGCCGGCTCTTTGTCGGCGACGGTAGCGGTCTTCCCGCTATACGCACGGTATGCCCAGATCACCGTGCCCAGCACGATGATCCCCAGCACGATCTTGAGCCAGGTCCGCTTCAGGGTGTCGACATCGATAAACGTCCTCATGATCCTGTCCTCCTTAGCTTCCCGACGGCGCCGTGATGGCGACCCTGTTGCCTTGAAGTTCGAGGTCCAGCTCAACGAGCTGGCCTTCGATGAACGCGAGTGCCCTGACGTCCTTGTGGTACCACGGCAGGGGTCCCGTCTTCCCGCCAGGTCTGATATCCTGCTCCTGGTTGAGACGACGGTTGAAGAGCGTCACGACGCATTGGGTCTCGTTGACGAACGAGATCCCTTGGATGAACCCTTCGTTGTTGCGCATCGGACGCTCGGGCTCCTGTGGTTCCTGAGCGTTGTACTGCCGCCGTGCATCATTGATGCCGGCCTCGTACCCTTCCCGACGGCCCTGGTCACGTCCACGGCCTTGGCCGACGAAGTAACCAGCAACGCCGGTGACGAGCGGCAGGATGTTCCGAGCGAAGCCGTCACGACGGGAGTAGCCGTCCCGGCCGTAGCCGTGGTGTTGGTTGTAGTACCAGCCCTGCTGGGTGTACAGACCTCCCGGACTGAAATCACGGATGATCTGGTTGCCCCAGTAGCGCCTGTACTCGCGCGAGTCGGGGAACGACTGGGCCTGGGTCATGGGGGCAAACGCCGCCACGATGGCCAGGACCAGGAACGAAACGACGAGTCGCTTGGCCATGGGTGCCCCCTCCTTGTGGGGCGGTATGATTTTCAAAGAAAAACAGGTGTCACCCTGTATGAATACATTATATCAAATTAGATATGTCCGGTCAAGGTCAAAAAAGCCAGTAAAATAAGGGAAAAACGAAAGCCCCGCACCCCCTTGATAAAGAATGCAGGGCCTTTCCTAATTGGTACTTTTTGTGGGATCGAGAGCTTGGAAGAGCTTGATGCCGGATGCTGTGAGTCCCGCAAGACCTCCAAGATCTCTGGCGATTACCACAGTGTTTGTCTTCTGGGCGATCTCCTTGAGCGCAGCGACCTCTTGCTCGCGGATGTTGTATTGAGCCGCATCTTTGCCCCCAGGCTGTTCGATGGCTTTTGCACGAAGCTCGATGCCTCGCGCCTCTCCCTCGGCATCAAGGATCTGCTTTCGCTGGAGCGCCTCGGCGGCAAGAATCTCTTCCTGCTTCTTTGCTTCCGCCGCCTTGATGGTTGCTTGCTTGGCGCCCTCCGCTGTTTCGATTTGTGCTCTTTTGTTGGCTTCGGCGGCGGCAACGGTAGCGCTGCCCTCCTTTTCGGCCTTCAGCTTGGCCTCGAGCGAGGCGATCACGGAGGCGGGTGGGATGAACTCTTTGATGGCATGGCGCACGATCCGATACCCCCACTTGTTCACTCCGTCCTGCATCGCGTCGCGAACCAGGTTGTCAATCTCTTGCTGGTGGTCGGTTGCCCAGTCGAACGTCCTTGACCCTACGATGTTGCGAAGCGTTGCATGGCCGAAATTCCTGATGGCGGCTTCTGGGGTACCGCCTTCCATTTCAACACCGTAGGTTGCCAGGTACGCAGGCGGGTGCTCTTGTTCCTTGTCCTCCTTGTTGAGTACAAAGAAGATTTCGGTCTGGAGAGTCACCTTGATGTCATCCTGCGTGAGTGTGTCATGCACCTCGAGAGTCATGAATTGTTCGTAGGTCTTTGGGCGAGCTTTGACCTGTTCGATGACGGACAAGATGTGGAGACCTGGTTGGAGAACTCTGTTGTAGGCGCCGAACAGCTCGATCACCCACCGCTCGTTTTCCGAGACGGTTACAGGGCGGATCAGTGTCACTGCGCTCGCCAGGCCCATGAGTGCCGCCAGCCACGGGCCAACGAACACGTACGGCACGGCTACTACAAGCGCGACAACGGCAAGAACTATCGCCCATGCGTCTCCCCGATTCAACTTCATACGATTCCTTTCTCCGCACCTTCGGGGCGGAATAGTTAGTTGTGAAGAACTATGTATATATTATGCAATATTCTATAACTACTTGCAAGGTCTTCGGTGAATTGCGGATTATATAAAAAAAGAAGGGCGGGGCAACCATTACTGGTTGCTCCCGCCCTATTGTGCGTTACTGATTACCGAGTCGCCTGCGCTCTGCGTCCTGATCTTGGCGTGAAAGTTGTAGCACCTGGAGAGCTTCGCGGCGAGCAATTTGGGTCATCCCGCCGCTGAACGACAATCGGAGCCGAACCATCTCGTTGTTAGCGGCGGCTCGTGCCTTGTCCAGCTCCGCGCGGAACTCGCCTCGCGCCTGTTCCAAATCAGTTCCGGTATGTATCTCCGACCGGAGCTTCTCGATCTCGGCACGGATGCTGTCAGGATCGATGCGCTTGGCGAATTGCTCGACGGTGTTGGCAAATCTCTCGGCGCGCTTGACGTTGTCTGCCACGCGCGTGACTGCGGTACGAACCTCGGCGAGGTGTTGCTTGGTGGACGTGTCGGCCGCCTCCGCGCGATCGGCGGCTTCCTTCGCCTGTCCTTCGCTGTTGGCGGCTTCGAGAGATGCAGTTGTGGCGATGCCGGCCGCGTTCTCGGTCTTCTTGGAAAGTTCCCTGGCTTCGGCAGTCAACTTCCCCACCTCTCCCCGATCCTGCTGGACGTTGTCTCGGATGGTGCGCATCCCGTTGAAGAGGAAGCCGTTCCCGATCAACGTTGCGACCGAGACGGCGAGGATAGCCCACAGAAGCCCTTGTCGCGACTGCCGCCCGCTGCTTCCTCCATGCGCAGGAGGCGTGATCGTCGGATCATCCGGATCCATCGGTGGCTTGGGCCGCAAATCCAGAGTGCCTTCCGGATTGGGCGGCTCCTCGGCGACCTGTGGTCTGATGTCGAACGCTGGTCCAAGTTGCGGTCCGTTGCCATCGGTTGTGGCTGGCCCGTCATGTTCTTTGGTGTCGACTGGCGGAAGGGGTCCCATGGAGAACTCCCGCTTGGGAGTTACGTTGGAACTGGCTGGCGATTCCGAACTCAAAGTACTCACGTGTACCTCCCCGTTATGGGTTGTCAAAGAGTAACGAAAGTGAGCCCTTATATTACAATAATAGTACGGATATGTCAATCATCCAGATTCATACCTCTATGTTTTTGAAATGTTGTATATGTGCGGTCTTTTTCTGGATATCAAATGTGAGTGCGACGATATCAATCTGCCACTCCTGCTCCGGAGGGTAGTTGTGTGATGAAAGGTATGTTTTGGCAGTGCGGGCAACCTTGCGCATCTTATCCCAGTTGGCGCGTATGGTTGGGTCAAAGCCCGCAAGCGCCGCAGTGCTTGCTTTGACCTCGACAAACACTACAATCCCCTCCCGCTGGGCCACAATATCCAACTCTCCCCACTTTTTCCGCCAGTTCTGGGCAAGAATTTCGTATCCCCTATCAACGAGATAATGTCGCACAATATTTTCTGCCTTAAAACCCACCGTTGAGCGCTCCATAGTCCTATTCAAGACAAAAACAAGAAGTAATACAAGGCAACTTTCTAGTTGATGACGTTCTTTGACCAACGTGATGGTTGTGTGCTATCATGGCGGTGTCACCACCTCTTTCGAGAGGTTTTTACTTTCTAAACGGAACATTAGTACACATATCAACAATCTTATTCGCGTTCCCCTTAACTTCTTTTGGGGTACTGCGATAGGCAGAAAAGTACGAAAAATTGGCTCCGCCAGAACTTTTGAGGTTTTTGTGTTATGTCTTATTGCGATTACTACCATTGCCGCAAAAGGCGCCCATGGCGAAGGTCAATCTGGATTTTTTAGTCATGGGGTGAGGGGGTATATCGAAGAAACATCTGCAACCATTGCTAAATCGGTTACGGGCGATGCGGTTCATCTCCAGTATGCGGATGCTAATAGTTTGGCGAATTTAAACACATTAGCTATCGGCGGTGGCGCTATCGCACCGGATAGATCAATCGATTTAGTAACCATACAAGACAATACCGTGGTAGCGTATACGCCAGCCACCGAAGATTATCTGGATAGCGTAGGATTTCGACGCAATGGGATTATTGATTATGAAGTACAGCAAGGTGATCGGCTCACATTCATCGCTTCTGACTTCGGTATCAGTATCGATTCAATTCGATGGGCCAATGGCCTCAAGGATGACACCATTCGTCCCGGCCAGGAACTTCGTATTCCGCCTGTTTCTGGCGTTATTCATAAGGTAAAGAGGGGGGACACGATGGGGTCGGTAGCCAAGAAATATGGCGCTGATATCGAGACAATACTTGCTTTTAATGCTCTTCCACAATCGGGAACGCTTGATGTAGGGGATGAAATAATCGTTCCCGACGGCACGATAAAGGTTCAGGCATCAGGGCTCTCCACGGTCGTGGCCCGCCAGTTTAGCTATTTGCCCGACCTTGGGTCATATTTTTCCCTTCCCGCCACTGGTTTTAACTGGGGCAGAATACATGGTCGCAATGGGGTAGATGTGGCTAATGCCTGTGGAACTTCTATTCAGTCCGCCGCCGCTGGGAAGGTAACGGTTGCAGATAGTGAGGGCTGGAATGGCGGATTTGGAAAATTTGTGAGGGTTGAACATGATAACGGAACAGAGACCATCTATGCTCATGCGAGCAAGCTCCTTGTCCAGGTGGGCCAGAGCATACCGCAGGGAACCGCCATTGCTCTTATGGGAACCACGGGCAGATCAACTGGCTGCCACTTGCACTTTGAGGTGCACGGAGCGCGAAATCCCCTTGCAAAGTATTAATAATGTTTCGCGCGGAACATTTTATCCAAACTCTGCAAACATTTGCTCATTAATACGCATGGCAATTGCTTCGGCGAGATGTTCTTGCTGGATTACTTCACTTCCAGCAAGGTCTGCGATTGTGCGAGCAAGTTTCTTAATCTTATGGCACGCGCGCAAGGAGAGATTCTTGGCCTGACTTGCTTGTGCCAGGATGCGCTCTGCGGCTTGATCCAATCTACACAGCTTATCAACATGGCGAAAATCAATTTGCGAGTTGGTCATAAGGCCTACATTACCAAGCCGTTGTTCCTGAATTTTCCTTGCCCGGGTCACACTGGCCCTGATTCTATCGAGTTCTTCCGAAGTACTTTTGCTGTTATGGCTTGAAAGTGTTTCGCGCGGAACATTTATCTGGATATCAATCCTATCCAAGAGGGGACCCGATACTTTCCGCTGATATTTTATAACTTGATATGGCGAACAGACACATTCAGCATGGCCACTTCCCCAATTACCGCACGGACACGGATTCATAGCCGCAACTAAAGCAAATTGAGCGGGAATAGTGAGGGATCCGGCGGCCCGCGCGATGGTAACTACGCCATCTTCCATAGGCTGGCGTAAACTCTCCAGCACATTTCTCTGGAATTCAGGCAATTCATCCAGGAATAGAACGCCACAGTGGGCTAAGCTAATTTCTCCCGGCCGGGGCCACGTACCACCGCCAACGATGGCTGCTGGCGACGTGGTGTGGTGTGGATTCCGGAATGGCCGAGTCACAAGAAGGGGTTTCCCGTCGGTTAATCCTACGGAACTGTAAATTTTGGTGACTTCAAGGGCTTCGGGGAAGGTAAGTTGCGGCAAGAGTTCTGCTAATGATTTCGCAAGGAGAGATTTACCAGCTCCCGGAGGTCCGCTCATTAAAACATTGTGGTTTCCGGCAGCTGCGACTGTGAGAGCCCGCTTTGCCGCATGCTGTCCCCTGATATGGAGAAACGAATCGCCCCAGAATGCGTTATTTGCCCCTGTGGGGGGTTTTGGGGTGGGGGATATGGAAATGGTGCCATTAAGATACCCGATAGCATGGGGGAGGGATTTGACGCCAATAACACTAATGCCCTCCACAACCGCTCCTTCTAGGGCGTCAGTGTGCGGTATAACAAGTTCCCGTATACCGATTTTCTTGGCTAGAAGCGCCATGGCAAGAACGCCATTGACGTGTTTTATAGTTCCATCCAGGGAGAGTTCCCCGGCAAAGAGTTTATCTGAAGGATCGAACTTAATCTGCTTCGTTTCTAAAAGATAGCCGATGGCTATGGAAAGATCGTAGGAGGGACCCTCTTTTTTTACGTCTGCGGGCGCGAGATTTACCAGGATTTTCTTGTTTTTTGCGCTGGCAGGGGAAAATCCGCTATTGCGGATGGCGGAGGCAATACGATCCTCTGACTCGCGGACAGCCTTGTCTGCAAGGCCGACAATAGTAAATGCGTGGACACCAGGAGATGAATCTACCTCAACCTCTATGGGGCGTGCATCAATACCATGAATCGATGCGGAAAAAAGTCGTACCGACACATTACGTTAGTTTATGGACGCAATCAATGCACAATATTGCCGTTGAGAGCGCTTGTAAGCGTTTTGGGGCGATGGGGGAGCCGCAATTACTGCAGGTGCCATACGTTCCCATCCTTATTTTATTGCGGGTTTCTCGCACTTCTTTTAATTGCCGCTCTAATGCATCGGTCATCGCAACGATTTCCGGCAACGCCGCGGCTTCATTGATATTTTCCTCATCGTCTCTGCCATAGTTTGGCATTTTGGGCTCGTAGTCACCCGGTATGACAGGATTTTTTGAGGCAATTTCTTCTAGTTGAGCCACGAGAGCTTTTTCTTTTACCACAAGCTCTGCGTCTAATTTGTTCAGTTCATCAGGTGTCATGCAAATTGGTTATATCACACTTGTTACTTGTTGCAAACGAAAAAGGGCAGCGCTGCGCCCATGGAATGTGACTTCTAGTGGCGGCGGTGCCCCTTGTCGAAAAAAGAACGGACGATCCAGCGTCATCAACGAGTGAAGACACCAGTCACGTCAGTAAAAAGAGCTCGCCGTCATTATACTCCAGTGTCACCAAAAGTCAAGGTGACAATGTGGACAAGTGTCACCATGGATGTCACCTTGAGTGTCACCAAAAATGTTGTTGTTTTATGCCCCTATGTATGGTGACAAGAGCTTATTGGTGACAGTGACATTATTGGTGACAAATGTCACCAATAATCATGGTGACAAAAATGGTGTCACCATGGGTGTCACCATGAAATGACACCATAGCAAAGGCATTAGATTGTCGAGGGATCAACGCTTAATGGCGTCCACCGCAGAGAACACTGATTCGCGCGAACTAGTGATGACAAAATAGGTCTTTCCGTTTGATGCGTTGGTGATGGTGTAATCAATGGTTCGATCAGGGAATGGAAAATTACGGTAGCGCACCGAGGCATTTTGGTAGATATTGTTCAGGAAATTGGGAGTGGCGGCTTTGGAGGGAGTATGTCCCAGTAAACTTGCCAGAGCTTGGGCCATAGTCGGTTCCCAGCGGGTAATAGTCGTACTTGCGCTGGCGATACCCACAACCTCAGAGATAAGCACCAGTCGCGGTTCAACGGGAGCGCCAGCTATCAGGAGGCCCTTACTATCAAATTTTTCTCGCTGGCCAAATGCCAGTACCACCGTGTCGTTGCCGAGATAGTTCCGTAACTCGGGGGGATAGGTGGCGAGGAATCGGTCAAAAATTTCGAGCGGAGTAAGTTGCTGGGTGCCCTTGCTGGCGCTCTGTACCGAGAGCTTTTTGAATTGCCCTCCGGCCAGTGCAAGCGCCCGAAGCGCCTGCCGAAATCCGGAAGCAGGATTACCCGAGGCCGCTAATTCAATAGGTTCCGCAGCCCCGGCAAAATAGCTGTCGAGGGTTTTAATAGGTGTCGGTGATGGACGCAGGGAGGGTGAGGGAGTTGCCACGACAATGGGTTCTTCTGGCGAAGAGAAATAGAAGTATGCGCCTCCCCCCAGGAGCAAAAGGAACAAAATGGTAAGTAAAAATGCGGTATAGGAACGCTTCGGCCGTGGCGATTCGGCAATAGTGATATCAGGTGCCACGTCCAGCCGTTGAGAAGTCGGAGTGCTTGGTAGGATAGGCAGGCCTGGTGCACGTTGTGCCTGTCCAAGTGAAACGCGCGATGGTTTGCTGGCCTCAAGCGGCCGCACAGGACTGGTCGAAGGCGGTACGGGTAGCGGTGCAGTTGGGGTGATAATTTTCTGGATGTCTAAACCGCTGGGAGCTTGTCCCGTCTTCACCCTTTCAAGATCGCTATTCAATGTACGGATGGATGTTTTAAATTCTTGTGATGGTGCGGGTGGTGTGGTAGGCGGACGAACAGGTTGAACTGGCGGCCGTGCGGGGAGCGGAACAACCGGAGGCTTAGGAGGCAACGGAGGGGGAGGCGGGGGGACAAGGCGGCTCATGGGGGGAACAGGGGGAACTGTGGGCCATGGAGCGGGCGGCGGGATTGTTGGTTTGGGCGTGGGGGGGGTCCCCATTTTTTCATCCAGAAAACGCAAGTCACGGACGGGCGTACCGCAAGGCGGGGGGGAACGGCTTGGTTGTGGCGCAGGAAAAGCGCCAAGGGGACGGACAGGGGACGCCGTTGGTATGGGAGGGCGATTGGGTTGTACTTTTAGAATACCACCGAGAACTCCAGAGACAGGGACGGGAGATGTTGTCGGCGCTGGCGCTGAAGGCGGACTTACCGGTGCTGGCGGACGGGGCGGCTGGTTGGAAGACAAAGGCGCGCCAGATAGTGGGTTCGATGATGAGGGATTACGGGGGTCATCCATAAGGATGTTGTCATTCTAGCACAAGAGTTGTCATTTTTCATGACAAGGTTGTGTATACCGTAGCGTAGCGACTAGCGTCGTTCGCGGCGTGGGCCATGATGAGGGCGGGGAGGTCTGGTGCGCGATTCGGCATCAGGGCCTACGCTGGATGCGCCTTTCATGGTCAGGTTAATGCGGCCCAGATCGTCAACTTCTTTCACCCAGACATGTACTTGCTGACCAACGGAGAGCATATCTGACGGACGGTTGACTCGCTGGTCGGAGATTTGCGAAACATGCACCATACCTTCTTTTCCGGGTACGAATTCGACAAAAGCTCCAAAATCCATAAGACGAGTCACGGTTCCATCAAACTCATCCCCGGGTTTTGGTTCGTAGGTAAGCTGATTGATCCGTTGTATGGCCAAATCCATGCCTTCCGGTTTCACGCAGGTGATGAATACGGTGCCGTCATCTTCGATATCAATGGTAGCGCCGGTTTCGGCGATAATCTTGTTGATGGTCTCTCCGCCCTTGCCGATAACTGCGCCGATTTTTGACGGATCGATTTTAAGGAGCTGAACGCGTGGAGCATGCGGCGATAATTCGGCACGCGGAGCGCTAAGAGCTCCTCCCATAACTTCTAAAATTTCCAACCGCGCACGTCTTGCTTGCTCGAGTGTTTCACGGACAATTTGTGGCGTAATACCGTCAACCTTCACATCCATTTGCATGGCAGTAATGCCGTCTTTTGTGCCAGCAATTTTCAAATCCATGTCGCCGTGGTGATCTTCGGGTCCCTGGATGTCGGTGAGAATTTTATATGTAAGTCCACCCGAGGCGGATTTCGCTTCGCTCAACATAAGCCCCATAGCAATACCCGCAGCGGGCGCTTTAATGGGTACGCCTCCGTCCATGAGCGCGAGCGATGAACCGCAGACCGATGCCATACTAGAGGATCCATTAGAAGAGAGAATTTCTGATACCACGCGAATGGTGTAGGGGAATTCATCCCGAGAGGGGATAATCGGCAGTAGTGCGCGTTCTGCCAGTGCTCCATGGCCAATTTCACGCCGTCCCAGTCCCCCCAAGCGGCCTGTCTCACCCACTGAATACGGCGGGAAATAGTAGTGATGGATGAATCCCTTCTTTGTGAGGTCGATCTCCATAGTTTCGATCCATTGTTCCAGGCCGGGGGCGGCCAGGGTAAGCACTGAGAGAGCCTGCGTGTCACCACGCTGGAAGAGCCCTGTGCCGTGGGTCTTGGGGAGGTACCCTACTTGTGCTGATAGCGCGCGTAACTGATCTAATTTCCTGCCATCTACGCGCTTTTCTTTTTCCAGTACGTTGCGGTGTACGACCCGATCGATACATTCTTCAAAAATACTTTCGGATTCTGCCAGTTTCTTACTTATATCCGGGTCATTGGCATATATTTCTTTCACATATGCCAGTAATTCTTCTTTGACCCTTGCTTGGTTCGCGTAGTGCTCCTGTTTTGAGGTCACGTAGAGAGCACTCTCGAGTTTCGGTTCGCAAAATTTTCTCACCTCCTCCTCGAGGTCGCTGTCGCGCGTGGCGAGAGCAAGGTCTTGTTTTGGCGCGCCGATTTCCCCCACAATTTCTTGCTGGAATGCGTTGAGCTTCTGGAGAATCCCGAAACCCTGCTCGATAGCATCACCCATCACCTGTTCCGGGACAATTTTTGCACCTGCCTCAATCATGTTAATGCGTCTTTCCGTGCCGGCAACGATGGCATCAACATCGCTGGTCTGGCGCTCTTGGTAGGTAGGGTTGAATATGAACTGACTATTGATGTGACCAACGCGCACCGCGGAAACTGGCCCATCAAAAGGAATATCAGAAATCATAAGCGCTAGTGACGCGCCAAACAACGCAGGCATATCAGGGTCGTTGACGCCATCAAACGACAACACGGTGGCAACAACCTGTACTTCGTTGCGTGTGCCGTGGTTAAAGCGAGGCCGCAGTGAACGGTCGATGACGCGTGCCGTCAAAATAGCATCTTCCGACGGTCTGCCTTCGCGTTTAATCCACTTGGAGCCCTTAATCTTCCCTGCCGCGTAGTATTTTTCTTCGTAATCGAGTGTAAGGGGAAAGTAGTCGACGGGTTTTGGTTCGCCCATAACGGCGGTGACTAAAACCGAGGTCTCCCCGTATTGTACGAGAACTGATCCGTTGGCTTGCTGGGCTAATGTGCCAACTTCAACGACAAGCGGTTTACCCGCAAATTCACGACGATACGTTTTAACTGCCATGTGCGAAAGGCCTGCGAAGAGATGCGGTGACTCGTGACGAGTGGTTATAAACCCACCACACACGAAGCACCGATACTCGCGCACGCCGGTTAAAGTAATCCCGATTTTGAAAAAATCGAGAACCCTCGATTGCGACAAAGTCGAATCGGGGCTGCCACTACGCTACCACGTCATAGCTATTTCGTAAAGCTACATGCTTCCGAAATGACCTGGTCCTCTACTGTCCACGTACTTCGATCGGGAGGGAACCCTATAGATTCACCGGCACATGCGCGCTGGATACATTCTATCCGACTTCCTGTTGTTACGGATCGGTTCTGTACGGGCGGAATTGCGAAACAAAGATAGGGATCATGTAATCGTTTTGCAAGCGCTCTGATGCAACTGAAATAGGATTCGAAAGAGGGTCTTTCGGTATCGGAATTATCTATTAATAAAGCACATTCTTCGGCCGATTGCGCGCTTTCTGTAATGCACCGACTCACAAAATAGCTATAGGACCCGTTACGAGTGCGCGCCAGATCAATGCACATTGAGGCGTTGCCTGTTTTTCTGAAAAGATTGTAATAGCACTCTTCGCGTGCTTCGTTTTTCGTTAGTCCACACCCAAGAGACGGTAGGGACGCTCTTAGTCGGGAAAGATTGATGAATAACAGTACAACAATGAATACGACGAGACACCGCCAAATAACCGCCTGCACCTTATGCTGTCCGCGTGGCCGTTTCACGACGCCGACAAGCGAGCCCACAAATCCTCCGAAGAATGCGTGAGATAAGAAAAATAAGGTCCAGGCCAGGGAGCCATCTGGAAAGGCTGCCCAGTCACTATGAATAAGCTCCCAACCAAAAGCATCTTCCAATGAACCCAGCACAAAAAATCCGGGAGAAACTTGTAGCAGTAGTCCCAGCGGAGAAAAAAGGAGAAGATTTATGACGAATCCTATGATCATTCCCTTCGCCGTGTAGGAGCGTCGGTCCCACCATGCGCGAAACCGCCCCCTATGTTGGGAGGGACTCGGCTGTATATCTGGCAGGGCGGGAGAAGGGGAGGTCGGGGGCGTTGTTGGTAGTGGTTCCATAGAGCTATCTCGTAAACCTGAACGTGGAGAGGATTTGGTTACAAAAACTCATAACTACCGGGTCTTTAGAATAATTTACACAATTTGCATACATAGTTCTTCCATTAGACACAAACTGTATGGGATTTTCCCCTTCGTTACCCATAAATGTGTTCGTGTTTACGTATTGAATGTTGGAACGAGTATCTTTGAGCGTGCTGATTTCGAGGCGAGGTGGTTCATAACCTTCTCTTCCCTCATAATTTATTTCTACACTAAAACCCGAAGAGACGGTCGGAACAGGTCCGACTATCTTAGCTGTTGAGGGATACTTAAACTCAAACCCATACGTCGCATTGGTATACGTCTTCCAATCAGAGGGGACGGTGGAGGGTGACGGACTCGGCGTATAGGCAGGAGCTATCACGGGAACCTTCAACAAAAAATATGCTCCTGCACCCAGAATCACCGCTCCAACTAAAATACCCGCAAGCATGCCCCAACGGGTGGGAGGGACGGGAGGAATTACCGGCATGGGAGCTGGCGAGGGAGGCCCTGGCGGTGTGTATTGAGGTTCCATGAGATGATTCTACACCCCCCCCTAGGTCTATTTCAAGAGTATCTTCCGCTTGTATTCCTCGAGGTCGAAGAAATTGTTGGCGGATTCGATGAGGCGCGCGCTTCCGGAACGTTCATATGCAAGAACTTCCACAATGAGGCCGTTGAATTTTAGATATTCCACCAACGGCACGAAATCGCCATCACCGGAGACAATGACTAACACATCCAATTGTTTGGCAAGTGTAACGGCATCAATGGCAAGGCCTACGTCCCAGTCGGCTTTTTTGGCGCCGCCGGCGAAAACCTGGAGATCTTTCATCTTCAACTCGTAGCCCGCCTTTTCGAGGGCGTCGAAAAACGCTTTTTCTTCTTCGGTGTCGGATTTGACTACATACGCCAATGCGCGAATTAAATCACGGTCAGCGGTGGCCAACTTCAAAAGTTCGCGGAAATTGACCCGCGCGTGGTAGAGATTCTTGGCCGAATGGTACATGTTCTGTACGTCGACCAAGACGCCTACACGATGAGTTTTCCGTGTAGGAACGGTAATTTTATTGCTCACAGTAAAGAGATTCGCTGCGCCCGGACGATATAAAGAAACTTAATAAAGAGAGGGCGTGGCAAACAAGTTATTTCTTGAGATCGAGCTTCTTGATGGTGGCCTCGTAGCGCTTAGGATTGGTGCGCTTAAGGTAGTCGAGTAAGCGTTTGCGCTTGGCAACCATTTTGAGCAGGCCCACGCGCGAGGAGTTGTCCTTGGCGTGCTTGCGCAGGTGTTTGATCAAATGCTCAATCTCGGTCGTGAAAAGTGCGATCTGGCTCTCGGGAGAGCCGGTATCCTTATCGTGGATACGGTGTTTTTCTAAAACCTTCGCTTTCTGTTGGGGACTTAACATGAAATGTATGCGTTGTTTCCAGTGTGACCGACCATAGACCGGAGACACGTCGCTGTCTAATTAGTACGGAATCATTATAGCATGGAATTTCTCGTTTTGCAACGACCGGGCGCAGAGCGAAGGGAGTACCGAAGCTAGTAAGCCGAACGTACAAAAAGGCCCGCGTGTGCGTGATGCAGGTTACGCGAGCCCTGGGCCAGCCATACTAGCGGCCCGGATGAACGGTCATGGTGTGCGGACGGACGATCGATCGGTACAGGGCAATCTTTTCTTGTTCTTGGCGTGCTTGATTCTTCTGATGGTGTTCGAGCCACGCCACCCCCAGATTCAGAACGTATTGCGCAGTGCGGAATTCCGCCTCGCCCCGCATGGGTTGTTGAAAGAGGGTGTCCAGCATTCGGAATGTCGTAGGCGGTACGGTTGTCAGGAAGTCATGTACGGTCCTGGCCGGAGCATGACTGACTGTTTGTTCCAGCAGCTTTCGGTACTTGCTCGCGGTCCCTATGTTCATGACCTGCGCCTGGAGTGCATGCGCTTCCAATTCTTCGGAGATCCAGGAATCCGAGAGCGGCGGAGCATGGGCGCTTGCGGCGCCGTCACGGTCGCGTTTGGCGTGCCATAGTTCGTGGATGAATGCCGCGTCGCGCCACGTCCGGTCGGGGTAGTCGAGCATAGCCATGATGCACACGCGCCACAGGTTGTCGTAGAGCAGATGCTGTCCCTTCAAGCGTGGATGCTGGGCATGAGATCGGGGATAGAACACGACCTCGATGCCGGACCGGGCCTTTTTGCTTAACGTGGCGATCTCTTCACCGGGAATCCCTATGAGTTTTGAACTGCCTCCGCCGAAGTCGGAGAACAGCGAGGGAGCAATCTGTCCCCCAAAGCGATTTTTCAGCGCCCTGACTTCTGCAATGGTCGTGTAGTGATCCAAAGCTCCCTCCAGCTCGTCCTTCAGCCGAGCCAGGACATTTCGCTCATGAGCAAGCTCTGATCCGGTGAAGACCTCTTTTTCAAGGAGCCACCTGTCTTCGATGCTTCCTGCCGCGATCAGTTCGTAAGCCGCAAGGATATTTGTATCCATCAGCGAGAGCGTTGCCGGTGTTGCCGATGCCGCAGGCACCCGATCTTCGTGCCTTCTTGGGGCCACGAGCCACGCTATCAGCAGAAGCATGAGAGCGCAGGTGACTGTCAGCCGCGTGTTTCGGAGGCCAGATTGGGCAATGGCAACTTTCTCGACGTCTTTGCGCGAGCAGCCGAGGCGCTCGGCAACTTGGCGCACAGAATAGCCCTGTTGCAGTAGTGCTCTGGCTTGCTGTACGACCTCAATCCTCAAGCCCATTTATTTCCTCCCCATGTAGTGCAATGAGCAGAAATATTTTACCGTATCTATGGAGATTTGACAAGGGGTTTTGCCAGGTGAACCCTCGACAGAAGATATTATGCGACATATACTTATACCATGACAGGTGATCTCAAAACGCTCAAAAACGACTATCTGGAGTATCTCGAGATAGAAAGAAATCGTTCGCGCAGAACCGTGGAGAATTATGGACGGTATTTGGACCGATTCATACAGTTTTCAAAGGCGTCTACTATCGACCAAGTAACCGAAGACGGTATTCGGCAGTATCGCCTCTACCTCAATCGTTTCCATGATGATGCCGGAGCACCGCTGAAGCACGTGACGCAAAACTACCATATCATTGCCCTGCGGAACTTTCTAAAATATCTGGCAAAACGGGGCATTCAGGCGGTGGCACCAGAACGCATTGAATTGGGCAGGCAGGAAGAACGGCAGGTGACATTTCTTGAGCGTGGCGAGTTGGACCGGCTCCTTGATGCGCCGGCCCTCCTTCGCTCTGAAGAGCTCCGGACGGGTAAAAAGGGTAACGAGCTAGGGACACTACGTGACCGGGCGATGCTTGCAACGCTTTTCTCGACGGGCATGCGAGTATCCGAGCTCTGCTCGCTTGACCGCGACATGGTCAACGGGCGGCAAGGGGAGATATCGGTACGTGGCAAAGGCGGCAAAGTACGCGTGGTGTTCCTTTCCGAGCGAGCCAAAGATGATCTGTCGCAGTATCTTACCAAGCGGCCGGACGTAGACGAGGCATTATTTATCCGTATTCCAAAATCCGGCACGTTTGGCAAAGACGACGACTTGCGCCTGACGCCGCGGACTGTCCAGCGACTGGTAAAAAAATACGCTACCCAGGCCGGTATCATAGGGAAGAAAGTTTCCCCTCACACCTTGCGTCACTCCTATGCGACTGACTTATTGCGCAACGGTGCGGATATCCGTTCGGTACAAGCGATGCTCGGCCATTCATCGGTAACCACCACGCAAATCTATACCCACGTGACCGATACGCAGTTGCGCGAAATCCACAGGAAGTTTCATGGTAAAAAGTAACCATTAAAAAAACCCGCCGGGAAGGCGGGTTTTATAATTTCGTTGTAGGGGAATTACTCGCCTTTGTAGAGTACGGTACCTTCCTTGGCTGTTTGCGAGATTTTAATAGCAACTTCGCTGCCCTTTTTCCCAGAAGGAACCTCTTTATGGTCAACTTGCATTGAGGCAACGGTGTCGTCGAGCTCCTGGTCGCCCTGTTTTATCTTGATGTTATCGCCAACCTTCAAAGGACCGCTCAACTTAACCACGGCAACGCCTATTTTGTCGTACCAATGAGTGACTTTTCCGACTTCTTTCATATGGGCATTATAGTATACCTTCGGCCCAGCTTTGCAAGGCCAGGTTATGCACCCCCATCTGGTGAATGTTTATCGGTCAGCTCGCACTTATTTTAGCAGAAATTAACGGGATTT
>JBBUGO010000007.1:0-1518 GCA_038056025.1 Patescibacteria group bacterium | reverse complement strand
GCGATCCCTCTTGACCGCTGGGTTGGGCGGCAACTTTCAACAAGGAGAAACACGATGGCAACTAAAAGACCAAAATGGATTGACGAATGCCCAAAGTTTGTCGGGCATCCAAGCTATGTGTTACGCCAAGCGGCAAAGGCACTCGAATTAGAGGCCAAGGAATTGCGCAAGGCGAAGATGCGGCCAGAAGCAACGCTTGCGGCAAAGTATTCGGCAGCTCTGCAATCGGTTGCGGATGGCAAGACGTGGGCCGAAGCACTAGACCTGTCGCCCAACGTGAAGTAGGCATGATGTAGAAAATCGCATTTTCGTTTGACAATACCCGCAAACTCAATTACCATGCGGAAACTATAAAACTTAACGGCGACCATAATGAAGCTTAAGCCAACAATAAAAGTTATAATCGAATTCGGCGGGCGCACTTTCCGGCTGGCTCTAATACCGCAGCCGTGGGCGGGCCGTTACTGGTTGCGCTACAACGGAAAAAAGTCCGAAAAGTTGCCAGAATGCACGAAAACGCAACTATGCAAAGAGATTGCAAAATTATTAGCCATGGAGGGTGGAAAATGAAAAACCAGCACATCGCAGATCGAATCAATAATCGTGGAAATGACTCGCAAGAAGCCGCCGACAATCTGCTTATTGCTTTTATTGTGATGAGTGTTATCGCTGGTATTGCCGGATTTGTTTGGAGCCTGCCATGTTTTTCTTAAACAGAATTCAGCGCTACCTGACCAAGCGGAGACTTGGATTTACCCGAAGAGCGGCGTTTATTTTGTCGCGATGAAATTAAAAATCCTTTTCGCAATTGCCGCATTGTCGTATGCCCAGCCAGCCACGACAGACTTGCAGCCGGTGCGATTAGGGAGTTATCTGCCGGAATTTACCGGCGCGCCGTGTAGCGTAGCAACTGATTATTCCGAGGAGGGGAAGTGCATAATTTTCGAGGTGAGGAGCAAGCCGCGATGGAGGAAGTAAATTTGCTACACGCAGCCATTAATGCTCACGCTGAGCGAGTATTGGCTGAAACAAAACTCATGAGCGCTCTGGCAAAAAAACATATCAGGCGCATGGCTGAATATCCGGCGCGATCAGCTGGGCAGAAGCGGAGATATAAAAAATGATCCCAGCAATAAGCGAACTATTCAATCAGCGCGATGTGCTGTTATCAGCGATCAAGCAAACGCTCGACGAAAATGCGCACCTTGCCGACGGTGACAACTGCACCCTGAAAGTTTTGCGCGATGCTTACAATCAGGTTGCGGATGTAAAATGGATTTGACATCATGCCGCTAATCGCAGATAATTACGCCGCACTCACGATTTTTGATCGGATCGGGTTTGCGGTAATAGGCGGATTTGCAAATGAAGCCCCTTTAGAAAGGGCGTGTTGCCGAGATAGTAAAAAGCCGAATCCGCCGATTCATTCCGCTATCCCGACGATCAAAACACGCTCTCCCTACAGGGGCTTTTTCGTGCGCGCCGTAATGGACACGTTAGCTAACGGGCTTGAATCGG
>JBBUGO010000006.1:0-1229 GCA_038056025.1 Patescibacteria group bacterium | reverse complement strand
GGACTTTAACATAAAAAAACGCCCCTGTCCAGAATGGACAGGGGCTTGTTAGGGGTTTCAAAATTAGTTAACTAGTGAACAGACGCGGACTGCATGTCCGCAATTGCGAAGGCCTCGACAGGCCTGGCAGAAACCGTAGGTTTCTGGCTGGCGAATTCGGCTGCCAGCCCCCGGCGGAGAATCGCATGCAGAATGCGGATTCTGCGAAACGCGTCTTCGGGGAGTCGCTTGGCGAGGTTAAGCCGATCTTGGCTCAGGGATTCAATGAAGATAAAGGTAACGGCTTTTGCTATCTCTTCCATGATCCTTTTGAAGTGCCCGACCGACTGGATCACTTGCACTGTCTTACCATTGCTTTCCGCGAGGAGAGCGCCACCCGGTAAGAATTTTTCTTCGTCTTTCACATCCGGTACGTTGAGGAAAAACTTGCCTGGCTTCCTGGCAAGCAACTCGACAATCGAAATTACCGCCTGGCTTTTCAGTTCCGCAACAGCGCTATGATACTGGTCGTACGCGGCTTTTGCCGCTTTTCCTGCCTTGTCAGACAGAGATTCAGCGATGTGAATGGCGAACTCGCGTCCGCCGACGACCTTGTATGAATCACCGTATACTTTCACGATGATGTCGTATTTTGGCTCTTTGGTTGGTTCGAGAATCCCAGCTCTGATGAGGCCGGGCAGACGGGATTTCCCGCCTCCCTTGATAGTTTCCACTATCGCTTTCTTGTCCAAAGGAAGGGTCGATACCATTGCCAGGGCATACGCCTGGCAAGCCGCGGTCAGAAGAGGCCCCTTGTCGGAATTGAGATGCGATAGCACCTCATCTTCCAGCTTCCGAAGCTCGTCGACCTGGAGAATCCACTTTTCGTAGGGTGCCACTTGAATCTCCCGAATCCGGCCAACGAGGTCGGCCATGTGACCGAGGATAGTCGCTAAATACTGACGAACGTCTTCGGCAACGCGGTTGATCTCTTCTCTTTTGGCCGTGGCTCGCACCTGCTTGATCTTGGGAACGCTGATGTCAATCGCTTTTACTGCCGGAATTTTCTTTCTTTTCAACTCTCCGGCTCCCTCTATCGCTTCTTTTATACTGTTCATTTCACACCTCCAAATTTTTTAAAAGTTTTGGCACTTTACCTTCGTTAACCCGACACGCGGTGAATAATACTTGGACTTCGTCATCATAAGCTCCGAGCTCGAGATAGACGAAGCCACCATTGACATCCTGAA
>JBBUGO010000005.1:0-53489 GCA_038056025.1 Patescibacteria group bacterium | reverse complement strand
TCCGCCCTTGGCGGATGCGAGCCGAGTCATAGTGCAGCGTGTCGCTGGACACGCTGACGCGGCCTGTCTGGGAATAATGACACGAAGCTTAATTTTTTAGGTGCACGCCGGGGGAGGAGAGAAAGACGGAGCTACTCTGGGCAGACGAGGTTACATCCAGCGGGGATACTGGGGGAGGGTTGCAGGTTAGCGCCTTCTGATACGGGCTTTTCTGACCACGACGAAATGACTTTTTGAATCAGTGACTCACTCACCGTATTTTGTGCCTCCGCCGCTTCTTTGAGCGTGTCAATGATCGTTTGCGATTCCTGTGCGGCAGTGAGTGCCTCTTTTAATTCAGTTGTTGTGGGGGCCGTCCCACCACCGGAAAGTGCCGCCGATTGTTTTTGTAAAACCTTTTCAATAGCGGACGATTTCTTTTGAAGATTTTCAATGAGGATTTCACGATCTGATTTTGGGAAAAGCGATTGGGTGATGTTGGTGCGCGCGGAATCAAACACGTTTTTAAATGGCAACATACCTAATGCTCCGGAGAATATCAGGCCGAATATCACCGCAAGAACCAGGAGGTATGCCATATCAGCGGGTTGATCGAGCTGGCGTGGGCGTGGGGATCGGCGGTAAGCGTGAGCTTTGACCCACAAGATTTGGATTGATGACGTTGAGAATAAGGTATGCGGCAAGGAGCAATGCGGCACCAAGTAATGCATCTTGAATACGACCTTGCGCATCACTAATCTTTGCCGGTATGCCGGCGTAGATGAGCATTTGTGCCCCACTGAAGATAATCACCACAAAAATAACCACCCCAAGAATGCTCAAGGACCAGTTAAAAAGCTGCTGAATGAATTTACCAAGGTCAGTTGGCGGAGCTTGAACCGCACGGATCTGTGTCGGCAGGGGATCCCCACCCGCGCACTGGTCTAACGTTTTGCGCACGCATTGATTGGGTGTCGCACACTGCGGGGGGAATTCTATATTCTCGCATTTGAGGTTGTTCTGGGTCCCCGAAACGCAATGGAATATTCCTTGGCTGTCTTTCCACGCGCAAAATTGATCGGACTCGGCATCGCTGGGATACGCTATAGGTATGGGACCGCCTTTACCGATGGTAAGCGTGAATTCGTTCGATTTGACCCCGTCCTGTTCAAGGAAGATAATAATCACCGCATCTTTTTTCCCCGTGAGACGTGGAGTAAAACAATTCGTATCGGCGACCGTATAGGCCGTTTCGTCTCCCAGAAATGTCCATTCTGGTTCCGAGGTGCCCTTTGTGGGTTTGCCGCTGGAATCTTTGGGAGTTCCCCCAAGATCGACGAACGCACCAATGGCAATAGTTTTGGTGCGCCCGGGAGCCCCGTGGAGGGAAAGATCAATGCTCGCCACAGGGTTGGTATTATCTTGGTTAGGTGCGGGCGGATCTCCGCAGAGAGGTGATCCCGCATGTGCACCGAACAGCGGCACCATAGCTGCAATAATGAGTAACATCAGAAACTTTCGCATAGCTACAGTATACAAAGTATTACTCGCAATGTCATGTCGAGACCCCACTTTCCTGCCCCGCTACGCATGATATACTGACGAAAGGTTTATAAGGCGGAAACGTCTTGTTTTGTATCACAGAAATGGCAATTACTCCCCAAGGCACGAGCGCGTCCATAACGAGAATCGCGGCAATTGCCGTGATGCTTGTCTTTTTTACCATAGTTCCGGTAGACGCGGCAACCAACGCTGACATTACCGCCGAAATCGCCGATAAAAACCGTCAAATACAGGAGTTGCAAAAACAGATTGATAACTATCAACAACAGATTGATGCCAACCGCTCAAAGTCAGTCACCCTTTCGGGAGAAATCTCAAAACTGAACGCAAAAATTAATCAGGTAACGTTGGAGGTCAGAAGCTTAGGCGTCTCCATCGATCAAACGGGACTTGAAATTCAGGACACTCAGACAAAGATCGGTGATGCTCTTGAATCTATCGAGCGCCATAGGCTGGCACTGGGGCAATATTTGCGGCTTGCATACAGCAACGACCACACGACGCTCACCGAAATATTACTCAATAACAGTGTGCTATCGGATTTCTTCAGCGATATACACTATGTTGAAACCACGCAAGCCAACATTCAGAACACCATCAACGATATTAAAGATGAAAAACAGGAGCTCGATGTACACAAAGAGAAGCTCGAGGACAAGAAATCTGATCTCCAGCGGTTAAAACAGTTGCAGGAAGTAGCTCGCCGCGGATTGAGTTCGGACAAGATGCAGAAAGATAAGCTACTTAAGGACACGAAAGGACAGGAGACAAAATATCAGGAGCTGGTGAAAAAATCGAAGGTTGATTTAGAGCGTATCCGCGATCAGGTATATTACCTCCAACAAAACGGCGTTTCCGTGGAGGACGCGGTAAAGTATGCTCAACTGGCGGCTATTCGTGCCGGCATACGTCCCGCATTTCTTTTGGGTATTCTGGAAATCGAATCTGGTCTCGGGAAAAACGTCGGCAAGGGCAACTGGATGAACGACATGTACCAATGCTATTTACGCCTCGGCAAGCCCCAACGAGCGGAAGTAGAGAAAGCGGCATTTCTCAAAATCGTTGCAAAACTTAATTTAAATGCCGATACGGTAAAAGTTTCCCGCGAGCCCAACTACGGTTGTGGCGGAGCTATGGGACCGGCACAATTTATACCCTCCACATGGTTGGCCTACGAGGAAGAAGTGGCGCGGCTGACGGGGCATAATCCACCCAATCCGTGGAGTGTTGAAGACGCGTTTATGGCGTCGGCGACGAAGCTTGCACGCGGAGGCGCCACGTCCAAAACGCGTGAGGGAGAAGTGCGGGCCGCAAAGGCCTATATCAGCGGCAAGCCGACCTGTTCTACGGCTACCTGCAACTACTATGCCAATGCCGTACTGCGTAAAGCGGCGGACATCGAGCCGAACCTCTAGGGAATAGTAAACAAAACCCCGTTCGCTTCTGGAACGGGGTTTTGAGTTGCTATCTTCTTCGCTTGCGTCGCGAAGACTTTTTCTTCTTCGAGGCCTTTTTCTTTTTCCTCTTTGCCATTTCTTTTTCTGATGGAGTGCGAATGCACGACATCGTTATTTTAGAATGACAGCTGACCACACTGTCATAACATACCAAAGCGAGCGTAAAAATTTTTTGTAAAAACTTTTACTGACTTTATTCTATCGTTGCGCAAATAGTTTGTATACAAAAAAAGTGGATAACTTTCCCTTTTTATGTTAGGATGATCTCATGCGTGAAGCGGCAAGGTTCGAACCACAAGAGTTCCCGTTCGAAGTGGTCCTGTGGGATACGGAGCAACTTCTGTTGGTGCTTCGCTACGGCGGAGAGGAGTATCGCTGGGTGTACCGAGACAGAAGAGTTCTGTGCAACCGAGATCTGACGCCGCTGACTGACCCACAGAAGAGAGCAATGAAGAAGATGGCGACCGATCGGCTGGAGAAGGCGTTCCAGCGCCAGCACCAACCGGTGCCTGACGAACATCGTGTTGCCTCGTGACACGAAGAAAGGGGGGAAAAGGAGGAAAGGGAGACCGTAGGCCTCCTTTTCTATTTATGGGTCATCTGATACACGCCTTGCCAATCAGTGGGAGGATGGGCTTGCAGTTCGCGGGATCGCGCCAGGAGTGTTTTGCTGGGACCATCGGCGGGAACGTGCTGGAGAATTTTTTCAAATAACGCAATGGCGTCGTCCCAGCGGCCGGCATAGTAGTGCTCGCGCGCATGTTCAAAATCATCCCAGAGCGTTTGAACGGTTTGCCGTTTATGTTGGGCAACAACCTGAAAGATCGTGACGCCCTGTTGCTTGCCCTTGACCTGCACACGATCGATCTCACGCAGGAGGAAACGAGATCCTGCAGTTTTGTTGGCGAGAAGGGTAGCGGTGGCACCGCTGATGATGATATTTACCCCATATTCTTTGGTGAGCCCCTCGAGGCGCGATGCGAGATTCACATTGTCGCCCATCACGGTATAATCAAATCGTTTCTCTGAACCCATGTTGCCCACCGTAACGTCTCCCGAGTTGATGCCAATGCCAATATCAATGGCGGGCTCTCCATGGCGTTGATTGTGCTCATTGAATTTTTTCAATGCAGCGATCATCGCCAACGCGCTTGTTACCGCATCGTGCGCATGGTTTGGGTTTTCCAGGGGCGCTCCCCAAAATGCCATGATGGCGTCACCGATGTATTTATCAATCACCCCGGTGTGCTCGAGCACAATATCAGTCATCGTGCTTAAATACCGGTTCAAGAATTGTGTGAGGCGCTCCGGAGTCATTTTTTCGGAGAGCGTAGTGAAGCTTCTAATGTCGGAAAATAAAATAGAGAGTGTTGATTTCTGTCCGCCGAGTTTGATCTTGGAAGGATCCTGCATGAGCTCCTGAATAACCTGCGGAGCAAGATAGCGGGAGAATGTCTCGCGGATAAACCGTTTTTCTTGATTGGCGGTGACATACTGTGCGGCAACGGATACCACGGCGCTTCCTATCAGCGCAATGTTGGGAAAGAAGATATCCAAAATGATAAAGTTATCAAACAAGATAAATGCGCCGATAGTGTAGAGTCCAAACAACCCCAGCAAGGCGATGATGATGCGGGTGATACTCTCAATGTACACGGTGAAGATGACTGCTACGATGCCGAGAAGAATAATGGCGAGATACGACCAGATGGGCACCTGCGAAAAGTACTTCTGTTGAAGAATGGTTGAGACGATGGTTGCCTGGATTTCTACGCCGCTCGTTTTATCAAAGGGCGTGAGGTGGTAATCCTGCAGATCAGATGCCGTTGCGCCGATGAGCACGATCTTGCCTCTGATAAATGTATCTGGAATTTTATTTTGGAGAATATCAATGACAGAAATGTGACTGAACGTGCGGTTAGGGCCGTAAAAATGAATACGCGTCGGCTCCACAGGAGGCAACGTAACCGTTGCGTTGATCGTATGGGCATACTGTTGTGCGATGGCGAGTGAAAAACTGGGGAATGCTCCGCGCGAGAGGCGGATAACGCGAGCGATACCGTCCTTGCCAATCACGAGATTGGGGAATCCTTCAAGTGCGATGGATCGAAAAGGGGCAATGGGATGGCTGAAGGAACCGTCTGGTTGCGCTTCTGCGGTGAGTACGATAGGTGTTGCAGTGGACCGTAGCGCACGCGCGAACGATTCATCGTCAGTATTTCCCAACCGAGAGGGCTCCTTGAAGTTAACGTCAATGCCGATGACTGAAGCATGAGACAGCTTGGTAACTAACCGACCGAATACTTGGCGTGGCCATGGCCACTGGCCAACCGTTGTGATTGACTGCTCATCGATTTCAACAATAACCACATCAGCCAATGGATCCTGGCGAGTGAAAAGAAAATCAGTGAAGCGTTCTTGGGTGAGTCCAAACAACCCCAGCAACGAGGCGCCGAGCACGATGAATGGTATGAGCAATGAGATTGCCCACGCAGGAACGCGGCGCAGAAAATGGCGCATGATAGTTACTGAACAATGAGCGCTTGCGGCAGGATGAGTACTTCGCCAGTGATGGTAGTAACCTCTACATCATACGTGCCGGGCACGACATCGGTGGGCACGTCGGCAAATAGGGTTAAGCTGTCAATCACGGCAAACGGAACACTTTTCTTATTGAGTGAAGCTCCCTTGATTTGCGGCACATTACGGCCAGCCATAAAACCGTCGCCATTGACAGCAATGGTGTTGCCACGCGTTGTTGTTTTGGGCGAAACTGATTTGATTGTGGGCTTGATGGTCAGAGGTGAAGGCGAGAGTGTGGGTGATGGGGTTACTTTGGGCGAGGGGCTGACTGTGGGAGAGGTGAGCGGCGAACGCGTAGGAGACGGCGTTACAGATGGCGAAGATGGAGCTGATTCAAGAATGAGCCGGTGCTCGATGATGGTCTCTACAAACTTGCGATCTTCAGCGTTCACATCACGCACACGTTTTACGAAATTTTGGAAATGCTCTTCTTTAATATCTTTGACGTCTTCGCGCGACAAATCTTCAATGTTGCGCTTGATAAATTGGGTGCGCAAATTTTCGGTGGATACGGATGTTTTTACAAGCTCGCGCTGCACTTTCGGCAGTTGCTGACTATCAATGCTTATTTCTTCGCCGCTGGTAATATCCGTTGCGGCGCCTTCAATGAGCTGCTTTTTGATAGGATCACGCGCTTGCGTTCTCACGCGTCCTTCGATGCCCACCACGCGAGAGCGTCGATTGCGAAATTCGGTGGCAAATACTGTGCCGCGCACCGAAGCGACAGTGTTTTCAGTTTCTATCTCATAGTAATCGCCGGTGCCGAGGATATTGCTTACCTTTGACCATATGCTGCCCAACAACAGCGTGAGACGGGAGCGATCGCCATCGTTCTGAAGCGCCTCAATTTTGAGATGTGTGTCTGCTTCCAATGTGGTGATGGTCCCGTTGGGGTAGAGTAATTTTGCGCGTCCACGGGTATCCGTTTGAATCTCATCTCCTTCTTGTACCTCAACTTGTCCCGAGACCACGCGAAATTCTGATTCGCCAATGGATTTGACCGATACGGTGGTATTCAGTACCGCTAGCGTAAATGTAGTTATCGGCGATGGCGTGGGGCTTTGGAGCGTGATGCTATTGGAGGTGCGATACACGCGGAATGCTATCACGGCCGCCACACCCACAAGGAGAAATAAGAGTATTTTCTTCATCCCATTATCCTAGCATGTTATAACTACGTATCAAGATTGACGTGCAAATACGCGCTTTATCATATCTGATACCTTACGACGACTTTGGGGATGGCGAAGGATATCAATGATGCCCGGGAACATCGAGGAGAAGATAATAAAGGCGATGATGGGCCACAGATAACGATCAATGCTGGGGATAACGGTGCCAAGAAAATATCCCAGAGAGGGGATAACAACGCCCCAGAGAAATCCGCCGATGAGATTATAGGAAAGAAAGACCGAATAACGCATCTTGCCCACTCCCGCCAAAATAGGGGCAAAGGTGCGAATAAAAGGCATAAAGCGAGCAAGAACAATCGTGATAGCCCCATGTTGTTCATAGAATCGCTGGGCGCGGTTGATATGCTCACGATGGAATAGGAGGGAATCTTCGCGAGTAAAGATCCGCGGACCGACATGGCTGCCAAAGTAATATCCGAAGCTATCGCCGAGTACCGCTCCGAGAAACGTTATTACCACAAGCGTGACAATATTGAGATATCCCTGCGATGCGAGCACTCCTGCGGTGAACAGTAAACTGTCTCCCGGAAGAAAAAAACCGAAAAAAAGCCCCGATTCGGCAAAGACAATCCCAAAAATACCGAGGTAGCCCGCAGTGGTAATAAGCCCTTCAAGATCGATGAATTCAAGCATTTTGACGAGCACTCAATTAACTTGTATACTATAGCAATAGGAGGGGGAGATGACAACGAGGGAAATCCGGCTGTGGGCGAACGTTTTCAGGGGGCTTATTCTTCTGGCGATGTTGGTGGCGGGGGTGTCCGTGTACTACGCCTGCCGGCTCCATCGCGAGCAAGAAATCGAGCGTCGCCTGCGCGTGAGGCTCGAGCAGGAAGTCCTGGGGACGCTTAAGCACCAGATGGCGCTGGAACGCAAGGCGGAGGAACTGGAGCGCGTTGCAGGGGCACATCAAAAGTAGAGAACCTGCACGACAGGGACCTTCGACGGGTCCCTGTGTCTTTTATGCAATCCAAGAAACAATCAACGGTGTATGTTGCTATGTCGGGAGGTGTGGATTCCTCTGTGGCGGCGGCATTACTCAAACAACAAGGATTTCGTGTCGTCGGTGTATTCATGAAACCGTGGCAGGAACCGGGTGTGACATGCCTGTGGGAACAGGATCGGCAGGACGCTCTGCGCGTCGCCGCAGTACTGGATATTCCTCTTTTGACATGGGATTTTTCCAAAGCATACGGCCAGTCGGTGGCTCACTACATGATTGACGCGTATCGCCGCGGCGTTACTCCGAATCCAGATGTCATGTGCAATAAAGAAATTAAATTCGGGCTTTTCCTGCGCAAAGCCCTCAAGGAGGGTGCGGATTATATTGCTACCGGACACTACGCGCGTGTGCAACACGCGCGAGCAACAAGCTCCAAGCAACAAGCTCCAAGCAAACTGCTGCGGGCGGTAGATCGCAATAAAGATCAGACCTATTTTCTCTGGACACTGACACAAGCCCAACTCGCAAAGACATTTTTTCCTATCGGTGATTATACAAAACCGCAAGTGCGGACATTGGCGCGAAAGTTGAAACTGCCGGTTGCCAGTAAAAAAGACAGTCAGGGCGTGTGCTTTATTGGTCCGCTCGATATGAAGTCATTCCTCATGCGCCACGTTCCCGCTCGTAAGGGTGAAGTAGTGCATGTTGACGGACGTAAACTCGGTGAGCATGATGGCGCACCCTACTACACTATTGGTCAGCGCCATGGGCTTCATCTTGGCATTGCTGGGGGACCCTACTATGTGGTAGCAAAAGACGTCGGACGCAACGTGATCATTGTTGGAAAAGAAAGAGATTTACTTGGCCGGACTGCCATGCTCACCGATCTCCATTTTATCCACCGCACATTTCGCCCGAGTGCCATAAGCGCAAAAATTCGCTATCGCACTCCCGATGCGCCTGCGCGCTTCCGCGGCAAGAGTATTATCTTTACTAAACCCCAGCGCGCTATTACCCCCGGCCAATCCGTGGTCTTTTATCACAACGACGAAGTGCTTGGCGGAGGGATTATCGTATAATCCTAGGAAAGATTGGCGAGAAGATTACTCCCCGTCATTTCAGCGGGGATTTCTTCTTGCATGAGCATTAGAATGGTGGGAGCGACATCGGACAACAGTCCCTGCGGGTCGTCGGTACCGTCGGTACGAAATGATCTGCCCTGAAATTCTTTACCGACCAGATACAAGGGAACAGGGTTGGTATTGTGCTTGGTTTCACTGTGGCCCGAAGCTTTATACACAAGCGATTCCGCGTTGCCGTGATCGGAAGTGATGATGAGGATGCCGTCGCGTGCAAGCACCACGTCTTTGATCACACCCACCGCAAGATCAACCGCCTCTACCGCGTGGATGGTCAGGTTCAGAGTGCCGACGTGCGATAACGCATCGGCATTGGCGAGATTCATGATGGTAAAGTCAAAAACATCTTTACGGAACTCTTCAAGAAATTTTTGCGCGATTTCCGCTGCTCGCATCTCGGAGTGTTCCGAGACCTCTTTGTAGGAATCAATAAGAATGTCCGCTTCGCCTTCAAAAGGCGTCGAACGAAGGCAGTTAAAGAAGTAGGTCGTATGGGCAAATTTTTCTGTCTCGGCGATATGGAGCTGTTTTTTCCCGCGGTTGCTTAACACCTGCGCAAGCCCGTTGGGCACGTCGGGGAGGGGGAACGCAACATTCAGTGTATGACCCGGGGATTCGATATACTGTGTCATAAGCGCGATGTAGGTGTTGGTGCGAGTTGTCTTTTTAAACTCACTCAACGATACATCGAGGAATGCGCGTGCAATCTGCCGCATGCTGTCTTCGCGAAAGTTAAAGAACAGGACAGCATCTCCATCTCGGATGATGCCGTTGGCGTCAACGAGTGTCGGCGGGAGGTTTGAGTCCTCAAATCCCTGATGGTAATAGGTCTCTACGGCTCCGAGGATGTCCTTGGCGGGCTGGCCCTTGCCCTCAACACATAATTCATATGCTTGCCGCACGAGATCCCAGTTGTTGTCTCGATCCATGGGGAAATTACGCCCGACGAATGTCGCAATCTTCCCCACCCCTTTGGTAGTGAGGTATTCCTCCAGTTTTTTAAATAATTCCGGCGCTTCTTTGAGTCCCGAATCCCTTCCGTCGGTAAACAGATGGAGGTAGAGTTTGGCGACGTTATTGCGCTTAGCCAATTCGATAAGTGCGATAAGATGGTCAAATTTTGAATGAACCGTGCCGGAGCCGAGCAGACCCAGTAGATGGAGCGCCCCGCTGGTTTGTCGTAGATGCGTGATCGCGCCCACAAGCGCTTGATTTTCAAAAAATGCGCCTGTCTCAATGGCAGTATTAATACGAGGCGAGTATTGAAACACAATGCGTCCCGCCCCAAGCGTAAAATGGCCCACCTCGCTATTGCCGGGCTCGCCCCACTCAAGCCCCACCGAACGAGACGACGCCTGAAGGAGGAGGGAAGGGTAGTTTGTTGCTATCTCGTTAATGTGGAGCGTCTTGGCGCTGACAATAGCGTTGCCAAGCATTTGTTTTGAGTGTCCCCATCCATCGAGAATAAGTAGTACCACGGGTCGCATATCCGCATTGTATCAGATAGAAATGTCGGCGAAAATACCGGCGTTGATTTAAAAGTCGTATTTTGATACAATGGGATGGAAGACGTTCCTTGCCTGTGCACAGTGTTCTAGCTAGATACTGGCATGGGTCACCGATAACTGCGCATGCCTGTGTATGAGGGAGGAACAGCATGTTACGAGTCGAGAGTTTCACTTCTTTTCCGCCTGGCTATCGAAACACGATGGCCCACATCCCACCCAAGGGAAGTGCAGTGCAAGCCACCACTGCGACGGGGCAGGCGGTGAGCGTCACCAACCCGCCCAAGACGGTTCCACGGGACGGAAGGAAGCTGAACTAGCGACGCGCAGTTCGTTAGGATCCTGACGCAGGCCCGGGCTCTTCGTTTCAGAGCCCGGGCTTTCTATTTCTATAAAAGGTGGTATAGTAGCCACATAACGTTGTCGGTGATTACTAACGATGTCCGCCCCGGGCGGAAGCGCTAGCCATGCACTTACTTATTATTAACCATGTCTGTTATATTCGAACCGCAAGTCGCGGCACTTTTAGCACTTTTGGTTGGCGGCATTGCAGGATATTTTACTCGCAAGATTCTCGCCAGTAGACGCATCGTCAAAGCAGAAGAGCGCGCACAGGCACTCGTCAACGAATCGAAATCGAAAGCGCAGGACATTCTCCTTGAGGCAAAGAACACCGCTCTCGAGATTCTTGAAGATGCAAAGAAAGAAGAGAAAGAGCGCTATACACAAGTTGCAAAAATCGAGAGTTTACTGACAAGGAAAGAAGAGGATCTTGACACAAAGCGCAAAGACCTCGAAAGTCAGCAGGGGGAGTTAAAGGTGAAAAGCGAGAAGCTTTCAGTGAGCCAGGCGGAGCTTGCTGAAGTTATCCAGAAAGAACTTGGACAGCTTGAGCGCATCACCGGTCTGCGCCGCGAAGATGCGAAAAGCGAGCTCATGAAAAAGATAGAGGAAGAGTATCGGGACGACCTCTATCAAAAGATGAAAAAGCTCGACCTCGAGAATAAAGACGAGATTGATAAAAAGGCTCGAGAAATTCTTACCATGTCTATACAGCGATATGCTGGTTCGCATATCGCTGATGCGACCACTACCGTAGTTAGTTTGCCCTCCGATGAACTGAAGGGGAAAATTATCGGTAAAGAAGGCCGCAACATTAAAACAATCGAACGGCTCACCGGCGTCGACTTTATTATTGATGACACGCCCAACACACTGGTTATTTCCGGCTTTGACCCGGTTCGTCGGCAAATCGCGCGTCTGGCGCTTGAAAAACTGATTGCCGATGGGCGCATTCACCCCACACGGATCGAAGAAATGGTGGAAAAAGCAAAGGACGAAATCAACATTAAAATTAAAGAAGCAGGGGAGGCAGCACTATTTGAAACCGGTGTCGGCATGGTAGACCCCAAACTTGTCTATTTGCTCGGCCGTTTGGCGTTTCGTACCAGTTTCGGCCAAAACGTTCTGGTACACTCCACCGAAATGGCCCATGTATCTGCCATGCTTGCCGCAGAAATTGGCGCTGATGTGATGGTAGCCAAGAAGGGCGCCCTCTTTCATGACATCGGAAAGGCCGTAGATCACGAAGTACAGGGGACGCACGTTGAAATTGGGCGAAAGATTCTCGCAAAGTTTGGCATTGATGAAAAGATTATCCGTGCCATGGAGTCGCACCATGAGGAATATCCGTATTCCACACTCGAATCGCGCATTGTGCAGGCGGCGGACGCCATTTCTGGCGCTCGCCCCGGCGCGCGGCGAGATACGGTTGAGATTTACCTGAAGCGCTTGGAGGACTTGGAGCGGATTGCTAACTCGTTTGAAGGAGTGGAGAAGTCATATGCTATTCAAGCCGGACGTGAGATGCGCATTTTCGTGACCCCGTCGAAGATAGATGATCTGGCGGCTCTGCAGTTGGCGCGGGACGTGGCGAAGAAAATCGAATCGGAAATGAAGTATCCTGGGGAAATTAAGGTAAATGTTATTCGGGAGACGAGGGCGATAGAGTACGCGCGGTAAGTCATCGCTCCCTTATCAGTCCCCGAAAAGGCACGACGTTCCCATCCTTACTGATGGGCCGCCTTCTTCTCGTCCCTCTTCGGGACTCCGAAAATCCTTTTCGGGGACTGATTACGGTCGCTGACGCACATTAGTTGGTTGTATATAAAGCGAAAGGCGAGACCGAAGTCTCGCCCTAGTCACGCCTCCGGAAGTGCATCCCATCCCAGGGAGTTGACCTCACGAATCTTAGACCTGGATATGCCCATCCGTTGCCCTCGCGCACCACGGCTGGATACTCGTAGTAGGTGGTCACAGACGAAATGGGCGGGGCTGTACGTGCGGTACTAATGATTCTGGCTCGTTTACCGAAACTAGCGGGAGTACCGAGTCTTCTGCACGTTGAGTGCTTGGGATCTATCCAAAATTTTTTGAGATAGTCCTCACGAGCACGCTTACTACACAGTCTCCTCGCTTGCTTAACGTCACTTGCCATAACGACATACCTGTATATTTCGTCGAAACCCACATCGAATTGCGAGAGCGTAAGAAGAAAAATCTCCACAGCTTCCCTCCTGATTGAATAATAGAGGTTTATTTGCCTAAAAGTCAAATTTGCGTATTTCCTTGGTTTTCCACACCCCCTCTTGTAAAAAACAAGGAAAAGCTTAACAATAGACGCGTTATGAAAAACGGAATCCAAGGAAAGGGGGTGCGAGTATGGAAGTAATGAAAAAGAAGCAAGTCGCCCAATCATTGGCTGAAAAGGCCGGTGTATCAAAAAAGGACGGCGAAATGTGGCTGGAAAACTTCATTGAATTGATGACGAGTCATCTCCGCAAGGGGGACAAGGTCAATTTAAGCGGTTTTGGCATCTTTAAGGTTGCTAATCGTCCGGCACGTGAAGGTCGCAACCCCCGAACCGGCGAAACCATCCAAATCAAGGCCTCTAAGAAAGTCCGCTTCACCCCAGCCAAGGTCTTGAAGGAGGCAGTGCTGTAGTTCTGTAACATCGATGTTAATCTAAAATCCCCCGCGCGGGGGTTTTTAGATTCTGGAGCGGGATAGGGGAATTGAACCCCTCTCTCCACCTTGGAAGGGTGGCGTAATACCGATATACCAATCCCGCGATTCAATCTGCACATTCGCGCTGCTGCGCTCAGTACTTCCTCGCCTTCGCTCGTCAGTCGGGCTGCTGGGAATCGAACCCAGTCTACGTGGTCCCAAACCACGCGTACCACCATCATACGCCAGCCCGGTCCCCTCGGTAGGAATCGAACCCACATCAACGCCTTAGAAGAGCGCTGTTCTATCCATTGAACTACGAGGGGGCTTCGCAATCAAATCTATTTTACTGAAAAATTGTCATTTCGTAAAGCTATAGTATACTCCGATTATGAAACAGATTATTTTAGGTTTCGTAGTACTGCTCCTCATCGCGGGGGCTGTTATTGCGTTTCAAAAGGTGTACGTTACTAGTGACGTTCCGGGGACGACTCCATCACCGCGTCCGAATCTCATTGTTCACTCACCAAAGCCCAATGCCACGGTAACGAACCCTATCCGTGTGACGGGCGAGGGAATGGCGTTTGAAAGCACGTTTAGTTATCGCCTGCGAGATGCCAACGGAAAGATTCTGTACGAAAACAATGCGATGTTGAAGGGTTTTGAATATCCAAAATACGGCACATTCGACTTTAAAATTGCCATTCCGCCCAATCCAACAGCCCAGCTTACCCTCGAGGTATTTGAATATTCCGCAAAAGACGGGGCGGTAACCAATCTTGTCCGCGTGCCGGTACAGATGGCAAACGACGATACTACCAAAGTACAAGCGTATTTCCTGAACGACACGATGGATCCCCAGCAAACATGTACGCAGGTATTTCCCGTGGAGCGAATCGTGCCCAAAACCAAAGAAGTGGCATTTGTTGCCGTCTCCGAACTTTTACGCGGGATCACACCCGTGGAGAAAAACGCCAAATATGTCACCGCGCTTCCCGAACGTGTGGCAATCAATTCTCTGGTTATCTCCGACGGCGTTGCGCGGATTGATTTTAACTATGCACTCGACAGCGGTATCGGCGGATCATGCCGCGTATCGGCAATTCGCGCGCAGATCGCACAGACGTTGAAACAATTCTCCAATGTAAAAGAAGTTATCATCTCTCGCGAGGGTAACACGGAAGAGGTTCTCCAGCCGTAGGGGAAGGCAGATAGCGTAGAGCAAAGATGAGAAGAATATTTGAAATCTCGTCATTTTCTGGTATAATAACGTCTGGTTATGGGGGCTATGGTGAAGAGGTTATCACAGCGCTCTGTGGCAGCGCGATCGAGGGTTCGATTCCCTCTAGCCCCCCATACTGTGACCGATTCCCTGCCTGCGCAGGCAGGCCTCTAGCCCCCCATTAGGGATACGGTGATTTACTTTTTATAGAGAGGAGGTACACTAGGAATATATGCAACGAAACATCATCACAGGCCTCATAGTTCTTGTAGCGTTGGGGGTTATCTATAGTTTTACGATAAGTGACAACGGAAACCCTAGTGCAACGCCGAGCGCGTCACCGAACGCCACATCAAGTGGCACTTCGGCAAGTGCTATACGCGCACTTCAGGTATTTTTAGCAGGCAAGACAGGGCTAGCGGCTGACGCGATCGCTGTCTCAAATATTGAAGAAAAACAGTGGCCTGATGGTTGTCTTGGTCTGCCGTTTGCTGGCGAGTTGTGTACACAAGTCATCACGCCCGGTTATCGAGCGAAGATTACTATAGGGGGTATGGAGTACTTCTATCGTGTTGATATCAACGGCTCTCGTTTCCGGCTTGAGAAATAATTACAAAAGGGAAAGGCCGTCTGCGCGTGGCGCGGGCGGCCTTTTTCGTTTTAATTCCTCCGAGAGGGTTTTTCTTAAGCGGTGACCCTCCTGCTAGCGGTCCCGAAGGGGGTCATGAAGAGAACCTCCAAGGCCTCCTCCTCGGCCTTCTTGCATGACAGGCACTTCTCCGCGAACGGGACTGCCTTGAGCCGTGCGATGGAAATGTGCCCACCGCACATCCTGCATGTCCCGTACGTTGTGCCGTGATCGATGGCCATGAGTGCCTCGTTGATGCGCCGGAGTTCGATCTTGTCGTGCCCAGCAATCATCAACAAGACCTGCGGATCATCGAACCCGTCCTTCAAGCCGTCGCAGGAGGGATTCTTTTCGCGGAGTTCATGGAGAAGGGTATGCGCCCTCTCCATGATGATCGCACGCCTCGCGACGAGTATCGCACGAACGGCAGCGAACTTCTTCCGGTTGTCTTGTTCCACCTTTCCTCCTTAAGGTGAGCAGCGATGCAATATCATGGCGCAAAAGAATAGCATCGTCAAACAAGCCCGTTGTTTTCAAGGGTCTTTTTAGGTAAAGTATGAAAGGATGACACACCAAGAGATTCGGGAGCGGTTTAAGAAATTTTTTGAAGCCAGGGGGCACATATGGGTGCCGTCTTCATCGTTATTGCCCGACGATCCGTCAGTGCTTTTTACGACTGCCGGTATGCAGCAGTTCAAGAAATACTATACCAGCCCAGAGCTTGCTCCCGCGAAAAATATTGCTTCAATTCAAAAATGTATCCGCACCTCTGACATCGATGAGGTGGGCGACGAATCCCACCTCACATTTTTTGAAATGTTGGGGAACTTCAGCTTCGGGGGGTATTGGAAAAAAGAGGCGATTCAGTGGGCTGCAACCTTCTTAATTAATGAATTAAGAATCGATCATTCTCGAATTTCAATAACTTATTATGGGGGTCCAGTGGCCGGAGGTAGGGATATAGAGTCAAAAGGTATAATTGAGAATAATTCTTGGTTGATGGAGAAATTAGATGAAGGAGGTATTGAAGATAATTTTTGGGGGCCGACCGGAAGCGAAGGTCCGTGTGGCCCAACAGTGGAGTTTTATATTGACGGAATTGAGGTATGGAATCTGGTATTCAATGAATATTATTACAAGGGGACTCGAGAAGAATTGTTAAGAGATCAAGTACTCGAAAAACTGACTCCACTAAAAACCAAAGGCATCGATACCGGGATGGGCTTGGAACGGCTGGCAATGATGGTACAAAAGAAAAAGAATATCTACGAGACGGATTTATTTCCAGGTCATCCCACCAGTCGCGCGGATCGAATTATCGCCGATCATGCTCGTGCCATTGAAGCACTAGTTTCAGAGGGTCTTCAGCCTTCCAATAAAGACCGCGGATATGTGCTGCGCCGATTGATTCGTCGGGTAGTCACTCTCGAGTATGTCAATAAACTGTCGGCCTCGCGCCTCGGACCGATATTTGAAGGAGAAAAACAAAAATTTCTTAAAACACTTGAGGCGGGACTAAGAGAGTTTCGCCGACGCTGGAACACGAATATATTTTCTGGGTTAGATGCTTACTACTTACACGAGAGCTTTGGATTCCCATTCATATTAACCGAGGATTTGATTAGAGATGAAAAGCTGGACTTCAATTTTGATAAATTGCGCGAAGAGTATAACGAGGCAGCTTTAGCGCATAAAGAAAAATCCCGTGCGGGAGCTGAAAAGAAATTCGGCGGACATGGGTTAGTGCTTAGCACCGGGGAATTAAGGGCCGCAGACGAGAAAGAATTAAAAAAAGTTACGCGGCTGCATACGGCTACACATTTATTACACCAGGCGTTGCGAAATGTATTGGGAGAGAGCGTGCATCAGGCCGGTTCTGATATCACGGTGGAGCGCACACGCTTCGATTTTACCTTTGATCGCAAACTTACCGCGAGTGAAATCAAGAATGTCGAAGATATCGTGAACGATGTTATCGGTAAGGATTTGCCAGTACAGAAGGTCACGAAACCAAGATCAGAGGCGGAGGAGACGGGGGCCCTATTCTATTTTAAAGAGAAATATCCCGATCCAGTGAATATCTATTTTGTAGGAGATTCACTGGAAACCGCATTCAGTAAAGAATTCTGTGGTGGCCCGCATGTGGAGCGTACCCGCGACATAGGGAAGTTTAAGATTATCAAAGAAGAGGCAGTATCAGCAGGAGTACGGAGGATTAGGGCAACGGTAACTTAGAATTTATTATAATATCCCCAGACAGGCCGCGTCGTCTTGTCCAGCGACAAGGCGCGCTAATACTCGGTGCGATGTTCTGCTGAAACCATGCCATCGCTCCTCCGTGTTGCCTGCGTAGGGGGTATTATAATAAATTCTCTGTAACTCATGACTATTAAAACCAACTTTATTCTTGCGTGCGAGCAGGCATTTCTAACTGCGGGGTCAGGTAACCTCAACCTTATCGGGGTGTTCAATAATATTACGAGTGACAGATTTCCATTTACCTATCCGCGATTTGATTTGGTGGTAAACTTTGACGTTGACACACTTGGCGCGCATACGTTAGAGACGAGAATTACGGATCACGACAATCAGGAGATTGTCCGCTCGTCGCTCCCCACAAAAGTAACTACCAACAACTTTCAAGTCATTGCGCATTTTGAAAATCTTTCATTTACCAAGCCCGGACGGTATCATGTGAACCTCACGCTGGACGGAGTGTTTGCGGGTCAGCAAACACTGACCGTCACCCACGCGATAAAACACAAGGTAAACATCGCATAAAAAGTACGACCCCCGTCAGTGCTTTGACGGGGGGAGGCCCTCCTTGACCTGGACGCGCGGGGCGCATGCGTCGAGGAACTTGCAGATCTTCATCGTGATCCTGTGGGGGATCGGAGGGTTGGCGATCCCCACTACGATAGTGACCACGATGGACAAGAGAACTACTTCCATTACTCCTCCTTTTCACGAGCTTCGCATCGATCGAGCCATCTCATGACGGCCCAGGTTCCGCCGTAGATGGTAGCGAGGATCCCAGCCGTGACGAGACCTATGATCACGAATGGCACCATAACCACCTCCTTACACCTATTATTATACTCCTTTCTATATGTTAAGTCAATTACTCTTGTATAAACCTTATAATGGGCTAGAATGTGGACTTCATAACGTGGTATACTCTCCAAAGAAGAAACTATCGGCACCATGTCATCTACAAAAATTATCAACGTTTCCCGTGATGACCGGTTTGACGAGGTTCTTGAGGCGTTTCGTCGGGCATCTGCAGAGGAGGTAATTTTTGTGTTGCCCAAAAATGCGAAGGCATTCAATCGGGAAGCCAACCTTGCCACACTACGCGATCTTTCAGAAGAACAAGGCAAAAAAGTGTCTTTGCTGTGTCCTAATCCTCGGGTGGTAGCACTGGGGAATGCCTATGGCTTTAGCATATTGCCCGATCGAGTAAGCGAGCCAGCGCAGAAAAAAGCGAAAGCAAAACTCGTGAAAGCTGACCCGCTTGACGACGACACCTTGGATCGGGTGCGTGACGATGCCGACGCGTTTGAAGAAAATGTCGCGGTACCTTCGGATGAAGCATTAAAACTCAACGAAGACGACGAAAATCTTGCGTCAGCCCACGAAGAGGATGAACGCGGAGAAGATCTCGGCGAAGTTTCAGACCAGGACGCCGATGAACTTCAAGAAAAGGGGCCCACCGACGAGGAGATGGATACCCTTGAAGAAGACGGCACGCTTTCGGCGGCCCGGCTTGTTTCGGCGCAACAAAAAAACAAAAGTGCGGCGCGTCCTGAAGATATTGCGCAGGTATGGCAGAGTAAACCGCGAGGAGCAACGATGTGGTCTGATATTCCTCACCAGGCCGCTCCCACGCATGTCTTTCGAGGGCCGGGCCGTGGTCTTCGATTGCGCGTCCTTGGTACTATGGTAGGTATCGTTGGCCTGGGTGCGCTGGTGTATTTCACTACGGGTAGTGCCCACATTACAGTAACCCCTGTATCGCAGGATCTGGAAACCACTATCCATGCCAGCATTTCAGATGCGTTCTCTCAAGTAGATACGGCGTTCAGTCGGCTTCCCGGGCAGGTGTTTACTATTGAAAAAACGGTTACGCAGGAATTCCTTTCGTCGGGAGAAAAAGACGTAGCCCAAAAGGCCAAAGGGGTAATTACCGTCAGTAACGCATTGAGCACCTCGCAACAGCTGATTGCCACGACGCGCTTTCAATCGCCCGGTGGGCTCATCTTTCGCTCATTGCGCTCCATTACCGTGCCTGCCGCAACAACCGTGAGCGGAAAGAGTGTACCTGGTACACAGAATGTTGAGGTTATCGCTGATAAATCGGGGGGTGAATACAATATTGAGCCGGGTTCCTTTACCATCCCTGCGTTTAAGGAACGCAACGACACCGAACGCTATACCAAAGTTACTGCCACCTCTGCCAAGGCATTTACGGGGGGCATTACGGGTAAAGCGAAAGTGGTTACCGAAGCCGATTCCCAGAATGCTCGCGATACGGTGATGGTCCAAGCAAAGACCGACACCCTTGCCGCGTTAAAGGCGGAGATCGGGAACCTGATAGCGCCCGAACCATCCGTTATCGTGAAAGATGTGACCTTGAGTATGCAGGTGGATCAGGCCGCCGATTCGTTTAGTGCGTCGGGCACCGGCGCGGTCAAGACCATCGGCATCGAACAAGAGGACCTTGCCAAGCTTATTATTGACGTTATTGGCCGCGAACAGCATCTTGTGGTATTGCCGAATCAGCTTGAGATCACTTTGGAAAGCGGCCAATTTTCAGAAACGACGGGGGCGTATGAGACGGATATAAAAGTGCGCGGGAAGGGGTATGCGCAGATTGAAGAGGAGAAAATTATTGCCGATCTCATGGGGAAAAGTGAAGCGGATATTCGGTCGTATCTCAAATCTGCGTTCGGCGTTGCCACGGCGCGGGTGATCCTCTCTCCCTTCTGGGTGACCAAGATGCCAAAAAGCAAGGAGAAGGTTCGTTTTCAGCTCATCTATCCATAGGAACAGCGAGTTGACAGGACGCTATTGCTTTGTTACTATACCTTCTGCGCAACTTGGTTTGCGACCAGCAAGATTTTCCACTATCAGCGTGAGCAACTCCCAGACGAAAGATAAAGTCAGTGGTGTCGTAACCGAGGCATTACCAGACACAAACTTTCGCGTAAAACTTGAGGATGGCACCGAGGTGCTCGCATACTTAGCGGGCAAAATGCGTCTCCACTACATTAAGGTTATGATAGGCGATCGTGTCGCACTCGAGCTGTCTCCGGACGGCAAGCGTGGTCGGATTGTGTATCGTTACTAGTTGCGTGGAGTTCTGAAAAGAACCCCTTTTTATTTGTTGCATGAAAGTCCGTACATCCGTTAAGCCAATGTGTAAGCATTGTAAGCTGGTGCGTCGCAAGGGCCGGCTCTATTGTATTTGTAAAAACCCCAAACACAAACAACGCCAAGGATAACTTCAAATCCTAAGCACGAATCCCTAAATCATAAACAAGCTCGAATGACCAAACTTCTTAAATCAAAAACCGTTTCAAGTATTCGAGCTTTTGGATTTAGACATTGTTTAGAAATTAGATATTAGAAATTAGATATTTATTGCACATGCCCCGTATTTTCGGTACTACCATTCCTGATAACAAAAAAATCCTCTACTCCCTTCCCTATATTTACGGGATTGGGTTAACGTCAAGCGGTGTGATTCTTAAATCCGCAGGTATTGATCCCGATAAACGCGCCAAGGACCTTACCGCCGAAGAACTTAATAAAATTCAGAAGCTCATCGAGCGCAGTTATAAGATTGAGGGGGATTTACGCAAAGAAGTCGGCCAAAACATTAAGCGTCACAGAGAGATCGGGACATGGCGTGGAACGCGACACGCGCGCCGCCTGCCCGTGCATGGCCGCACCAAGACCAATTCGCGGACCACACGCGGCAACGTGCGCAAGACGATGGGTTCTGGCAGAAAATCTACCAGTGAAAAGACATAATCTGTAAATTCTAAGCACGAATCTCTAAATCATAAACAAGCTCGAATGACCAAATTTCTTAAAACCATTTAGTGCTTAGATATTAGAATTTAGAGATTAAAGACATGGGGAAAAAGAGAATCATTACCAAAGCAGAGACAGACACTTCCACAGAAAACGTGGGGAGTTCTGCGCCGGTGCCAAAAAAAGGAGCTAAACAGCAGGTCATCAATGGCATTGCCAATATTGCGGTGTCCTACAACAATACGATTATTTCCGTCAGCGATCTCAAGGGTCATGTCGTTGCCTGGTCTTCGGCGGGGCTCCTGGGTTTTAAAGGCACCAAGAAATCCACCCCCTATGCGGCAAACCTTGTCGCAAAAGATGTCGTAGAAAAAGCAAAACGATTTGGGTTGACGACGATCAAGATCAGCGTGCGCGGCATCGGTCCTGCGCGCGAGTCGGCAATCAGAGGACTGGCAGGAACGGGTTTGACCGTTACGTCTATTATAGATAAAACGCCCATCGCACATAACGGCGTAAAAGCGAAGAAGCCCCGCAGGGTTTAAAATCCTAAGCACGAAACCCTAAATCCTAAACAAGCCCAAATGACCAAAACACCCAACTCCAAACTGTTTCGAGCATTAAAACATTTGAACATTGTGATTTGTTTAGAAATTAGATATTAGACATTAGAAATTATTGTCATGGCACGCTATACCGGACCACGAGAAAAAATAGAGCGCCGTCTAGGGGAAAAATTATTCCTGAAGGGGGAGCGTTCTCATTCGCAGAAATCTGCGGCGATGAAAAAGCCATATCCTCCAGGTCAGCATGGACACCGTCGCGCCGCCAAACCATCGGAATTTGCCCAACAACTCCGCTCCAAACAAAAAGTGAGAGCGGTGTATCGGCTCATGGAGCGGCAGTTTAAGAACTATGTTAAGAAAATCCTCGAGCAGAAAACCGACCCCTACGATGGGTTGGTACGTGCATTGGAAAGCCGTCTCGATAACGTGGTATACCGGATGGGATTTGCCCAATCGCGTGATCAGGCGCGCCAATTAGTCAATCACGGTCACTTTTTGGTAAATAATAAGAAGGTGGACATTCCATCGTATACTGTCCGGCCAGGCGATACCATCTCTATTCGCGAGGGTAGTCGCCGCGCGCCCTACTTTGGAAGCTTTATGCCGCAATGGTTAAAAAATCACGAAGCTCCTGCGTGGGTCGCGGTGGATAAAGATGCGATAACCGGAGAAGTAAAACAATTGCCGTCACTGGCCGATAGCGGCATTCAAATAAGCGATGTGCAAGCAATTATTGAATTTTATTCCCGCTAATGTTGATGGCTGACCTCTGGCAACCCACTCGGAAGCCAGGGGTCAGTAATTAACAGGAATTATCGCGAGCGACCTGCGGACACCGTTGTGTAACCTCTTACCCCGTAGATTGCGAGTGAACGTTCCCACGGTATGATCCAGTTGCCAGAATCAGTAAAAGTAGTGAGTAAGGAAGGGAATCGAGCGGTATTTGAGATTGCGCCGCTCATGCCCGGCTACGGTCCGACACTAGCCAATCCGTTGAGACGGATTCTCTTATCGTCGCTGGAAGGTGCGGCCATCACCTCCATTAAAATTAAGGGTGTTGACCACGAATTTTCAACAATACCGGGGGTTGCCGAAGACGTCATACAGATTATCTTGAATGTCAAAAAGATCCGCTTGCGATCGTTCTCGCAGGATCCGGTGGTCCTAAAGCTACTCGTGAAAGGTGAGAATGCGGTAACTGCACAGGACATTCAGGTGACACCGGATGTTGAGGTTATCAACGAAGATCAACCCATTGCCACGATTACCGATAAAAAGGCGGAACTGGAGATGGAATTTACCATTGAGAAGGGTATCGGCTATGTGCCGGTAGAACAGCGTCAAAAGGGCAAACTTCCTATCGGCATCATTTCTATCGATGCCATCTTCTCACCGGTGAAACTGGTTAATTTCCGCATTGACGACATTCGCGTAGGACAACAGATTGACTTCAATAAAGTCACTATGGAAGTTGAAACCGACGGGACTATTTCGCCGGAAGCCGCATTAAAACGGGCCTCCGAAATTCTTATTGAGCATTTCAATGTGGTGACTCAACTTCCGGTTACGCAAGAAACACCGACCAAGAAAAGCCGGTCCAAGAAATAATTATGCGACGTGGCAATAAACGAAAATTCGGACGAGTGCGGAAACAGCGGCAGGCACTGGAAAAAGGTCTCATGACCGCACTGGTGACGCATGGCCGGATTACTACTACGGAAACCAAGGCAAAAAATCTGCGCATCGTTGCGGATCGGCTCGTCACTACGGCGAAAAAGAATACCCTTGCATCGCGACGCCAACTCCATCAGACCTTGGGAGAACGTGCAGTCAAAAAATTAATAGGGGAGATTGCTCCTACATTTGCCTCGCGTTCCGGAGGATATACGCGCCTGACGCGACTCGGGCGGCGTGACAGCGACGGTGCTCCCATGATATTGGTGGAACTCACCTCATAATTAAACCATGACCACATACGAAATTGATGCAACCAATCAGTCCATGGGACGCCTCGCCAGCCGCGTAGCGATATTATTGCGAGGTAAAGATTTGCCCACGTATCAGCCGCACGTGCTTCCGCTCACGCAAGTGGTACTCAAGAATATAGATAAGATAAAATTTACCGGCTCTAAATTTACTGGCAAACTCTACCATCGTTATTCGGGATACCCCGGAGGCATCCACACGAAATCACTTGCGGAGTTGTGGGCAAAAAACCCAAAAGAAGTCGTGCGCAAGGCAATCTATCGCATGTTGCCCGTGAATAGAATGCGGGATAGGATTATCCGCCACCTCAAGTTTCAGTAAACCCTAAATCCTAAGCACGAAATCCTAAACAAATTCAAATGATCAAAAGTTCTAAATCCAAAATTATTCCTGACTTCGAGCATTTGAATTTTGATATTGTTTCGGATTTAGATATTAGAATTTAGAATTTACACTTTTATGCCTCGTAAAGCCACTATAAAAAAACCGAAACAGGAAAAACTGGCACCATCTCTCGTCCAGAAAGTTGTCATTCCCGTTGTTGAGAACGACGATACACCTGCCATCGATGAGGTAAAGTTTGCCGCGGCGTCAGATGCCGCCAAAGAAAAATATTTTGAAGCCGTGGGTCGCCGCAAAGAGTCCGTCGCCCGTGTGCGTCTCTATACCCGTAAGTCAACGGACCAGGTTCAAGAAGATAAGGCGCTCATCACCGTCAACGGCAAGGATTACGCCGTATACTTTACCAATAAGGATCTCGTTGCAGTCATTGAGGCGCCCTTGCGCAAATTAAAGTCATTGAGCCGTTTCAAGGCCACAGTTGTTGTGCGTGGCGGCGGCAGTTCGGGGCAAGCAGAAGCGATACGCCACGGCATTGCGCGCGCGTTGGAGCATTTTGACAGCAACTTCCGCAAAAAACTCAAAAAGTCGGGCCTCCTCAAGCGCGATCCCCGCGCAAAAGAACGCCGTAAGTATGGACATAAGAAAGCGAGGAAATCAGGCAGGTGGAGCAAGCGATAGTTTACGAACACCTGACTAGATTTCCGAAGTCCCGTCACCGAGCGAGCATCTCCGCGTAGGCGAATGCGCCTGCCTGCCGCAGGCAGGGTAGCGTAGTCGCCGTATGCCCGATCTGGTGCGGGACAAGAAAGTCAGAAATGCGAAAAAGTGAGGGAGGGATGAATGGTAAAGGAAGTAGCGTTTGGTTACGCACCATCGCTTCAGGAAAAACTTAGCAAAGATCCGAATATAGTGAACTGGCCCGGTTTCCAGGGTGCGATAGAGTTTTGCAAAACTCTACATGGGATTCTAATGAATCCGCCAGCTCATGCGGAGCTAGGTCCCTACGTCTTTTTCACACAAGCTGAGTTGGAGAAGGCGGCTACAGCATTTCGCGACTCAGACCGGATGGATTGTGTGTTAGCGGATGACTGCTTCCAGAAAGATCTCTATATGCTTACAGTCGCACTGAAGCAAAAAGGGGAACTCGCCGGAGTGATACTGTTCTTTTTTAGGGCCGATGATCCTAATCCCATGAAGCCGCCAGACGATTAGGATTACGCGGTTACCACTGCAAGCCCGGAACTTTTCCCGGGCTTTACGTTTTTATAGCTTTATCACATTCACCCCGCTGCGGGTGTCGATCTCGACAATCTTGTATCCCGCAGCTTCAAATACGATGTGGTCGTTGCCGCGGAACCACTGCGCGCGTTTAATGGCAGTCGGACTTTTCACGATGAGCTCACGGTTGCCGTTTGATTTGACGGGTTGATAGGAGGTATCGGACAACCAGAGTACCCAAATCTCGCGGGGTGTCCACCACAGAAGGCGACTGCCGTCTTCTGACAGCACATATCCATACACATCTTTAGCAATAAGTTCCTGCCGCTCCTCAACGACACGATAGAGCGCCCGTTGGCGAAGTACAATATCGGCAGTCTTCTCGACGGGTGTCGTAAATATCTCCCTAACTTCAGTCATGAGTTTTACGCCGCTCTCATCATCCGTCGGGAGGAGAAGGACGTTGGGGAAGTCGGTCACCAATCCCTCGTACACCGTCACATTTTTTTGCCATGAGGTATATCCATCACGCTGGGCTCGAATCGAATAGACACCCGGCAAAAGGCGATCGAAGCCAAAACTGTTGGTGAGAAGCGAGGTCGAACCTTCCAATTTGTCGTTAACATACACATTAGCGGAGGTGGATACCTGCAAAGTCAAAGCGCCGGTTCGAAAAAAGCGCCCTTCACGGAAACTGTATTTATAGCCGAGAGAATAGGTGATTGCCACATAACTTACGACAAGAAAAAGGATGGCACAGGTATAAAAAAGGATGCGGCGCGTTCGTTTTGTCATGGACGTGTATTATGCCACGGTTTATCATCTTTTACAACGAAGGTCCCTAGTGCTCCGTAGCGCGTCCTCTCCGTTCAGGACCGATAGTTGTCTGGCTCCAGCGGCCAGCCACTATCTCAATTCTCGACCCGATGTTCTGCTGAAACCGAGCCATCAGGCCTGCGAAATGTCCTTCAGGAGAGAACATCACTACTACGCCGGACGAATGCGCGCCTCCCGTTTTCCTGCCCATTCTGAACGAGTTGTCACCATTCCTGATGAGCGAGGAAATCCTGCCCGGCAACAAAGTAATCTGGTCGATGGGTTGAGGTATGCCCGAAACCCTAATCGGGAACTAGATTTTTGTCGGGAGGATGACGAGCGAAGATTGAAATGGTCAGTGAGAGAAGTATGGGCCAAGGAGAATGGGAGGCGAACATATTGCATGTGATGAGAAATGAAGCTATAGTGATCCCGCTATGCCCAAAATTGGTATTGATCTTGGCACCACGAACACCGTCGTCTTTATTCCTAAAAAGGGAATTGTTCTCAATGAGCCATCCGTGGTGGCGATATCAGTGCTCGATAATAAAATCCTCGCCGTCGGCAATAAGGCAAAAGAAATGATCGGCCGTACACCCGAAAGCATTATCGTTTCCAAGCCGCTCGTGGACGGTGCGATTGCTGATTACCGTATCACGGAGGCAATGTTGAAGTATTTTATAAAAAAGGGAACGGGCGCATTTAATTTTTTTAAACCCGAAGTACTCATCTCTGTCCCCGCCGGCATTACCTCTACGGAAAAACGTGCGGTCATTGAGTCCACGCTTGATGCGGGAGCCAAGGCCGTCTATCTTGTGAAAGAACCGGTGCTTGCGGCAGTAGGCGCTAAAGTTCCCATCAACAGTCCCATCGGCAATATAATTCTCAATATCGGCGGAGGAACCACGGAACTGGCCGTCATTTCATTAGGGGGTATCGTGAGCTGGTCGTCGGTGCGTATCGGAGGCAATAAATTCGATCAGGCCATTGTGGAATACGTTAAAAAGAAGCACGGCCTTGCCATCGGCGAACGTACCGCTGAACTGATCAAGATTAACATCGGGAGCGCGGTGAAACAGGTCAATGAGGAGTCCATTCATATCCGTGGCCGTGATTTGGCCAGTGGACTTCCCAAGACCATTGAGATTGCCACCAATGAAATCACCGAAGCGTTAACGGAGCATATGCGGGAAATTACCCAGATCATCAAAGGCGTCCTTGAGGTGACGCCGCCGGAACTGTGCGCTGATATCATGGATCGCGGTATTATCGTATCGGGTGGGGGCGCTATGTTAAAAAATATTGATCAGCTTATTACGCGTACTACGGGAGTCCCGGCTCATATCGCCGATGATCCGTTGTTTTGTGTCGCCCGCGGAACCGGCGTAGTATTAGAGAATCTTGAAACCTACAAACGACAAGTCATTGCGAAACGGTAGTGCCGCAAACCTGGCGCTGGTGCACGATTTCCTCGTCTCGTACGGAGGGGCGGAAAAGACGCTCCTAGCATTGCATACCATATTTCCCAGCGCTCCCATTTATACCCTTGCGGCGGATGCCGAATTTGTTCGCCAGTATCTTCCTGCGGCAACCATCATTACCTCGCGCTTGCAGTCGTTGCCTGGTGGTGCGTCCGCATACCGTTCGTACGGATTGCTGATGCCCACCGCCATAGAGTCATTTGACCTCTCACCGTTTGATACCGTCGTTTCTTCGTCCGTGAACTTTGCAAAGGGTATCATTGTGCGGCCGGCAACACGGCATGTGTGCTATTGCTACAGCCCGTCGCGTCCCCTGTGGGATCGTGCGCATGCGTATGAGTATGGGGGCAAGATCACGCGACATTTTGCACGGTTGTGGGATGTAGAAGCCGCACAACGTGTAGATGATTTTGTTGCCATATCCCGCCATGTGCGGGAACGAATTAAAAAATTTTATCGGCGTGATGCCGATGTCATCTATCCACCCGTGTCGCAACTGCCAACACCAACTTCGGAATCCTTGAGTAATGAGTCGTACTACATTATTGTGAGCCGCTTAGTACCGCACAAGAATATTGAACTCGCGATAGATACATTTAATAAGCTTGGGCACCAACTCGTGATTGTGGGGGATGGTCCGCTTCGCCAACAACTGAAAGATCGGGCATCGCGAAACATCGTGTTTACGGGTTTTGTGGACGATCAGCAGCTGGCGACATGGGTGGCCCATGCGCGAGCGCTTTTGGTGCCCTGCGAAGAGGATTTTGGCCTTACGGCGGCAGAAGCGTTACACCTTGGCGTACCGGTTCTCGCGTTGCGCAAAGGCGGTGTGCTGGAAATTATTGAAGAAGCAGTGACGGGAGAGTTTTTTGACGACCCCATCCCCGAGGCGCTTGCTGATGGGGTGAAGCGTCTTCAGCGTGGCGTCTATGATCCGAAAGTTTTACGGAAAGAAAGCAAAAAATTCGGCATCAAGAACTTTCAAAAAGCTGTTCGCAAGATCATCGCATGAGCGTCTATCTCATCACGGTAAATTATAACGGGGCAGAGCAAACAGTTCCTTTTATCCATGCCCTAAAAACACAAACCGATACCGATTTTCATCTCATGGTTGTTGATAATGCGTCAGTCGCTCATGACATGCAAAAGATAGAACAGGCGCTTTCCGGCACCCAATTTAAGCTTTATAAGAATAGCTCAAATCTTGGTTTTTCGGGTGGCAATAATGTGGGCATTCGACATGCTCTAGAACGGGGCGCTGAATGGGTTGTGTTGCTCAATAACGATACGGAGCCCACACCCGCATACATCGAGCGTTTACGGGCCAATTTGGGCCAAATAAAGGGCATCGGAGCCCTGCCCGTTCGGGAAGGCGCCAGGACCGCCTATGGGGGACGTATTGAGTGGTTGAAACCCACTCTTCCCCACGTCTACGATTTTGCCCTAAGCCCTAAGCTCTCTGCGCTACGCCGCTTGTACGCCATCGGAGCGGGAATGGTTATCCATCGGAGCGTATTTGAAAAAATAGGGCTTTTTGATGAGAGATATTTTCTCTATTTTGAAGATGCGGATTTCTGCGCTCGCGCCATGCGAGCGGGGATCCCCATAACCCCTGTTTCAGAGCCAATACTTGACCATCATGGTTCAGCGACGACCCGTTCGTTGGGCTCGGCGTTACTCTTACGCTACCATGCGAGAAATGCACTGTTATTTAATTTCAACAACGGTCCGCGGTGGGTCAAGGGTCTCTTGCCGTTTGTGTCACTCTACGGTATAATCTTTCAATTGCTTAAGATGCTTCTCATGCCGTCGCGCCGAGCGCCCTCCCGAGCCATTGCCGCCGGCATTCTTGATTTTTACCGCGGAAGATTCAGAAAACTGCCATATTAAATTAAAATGGAAGTACCGTTTTATCCGCAAAAATGGGATTTATCGCAATGGCAGAAACTCGGTTTTGGAAGTTTTGAGGACGCGCAGTATTGGGAAAAATCCTCATGCGGAATTTTGTGTCTCAAAATGGCGATAGATGCTTTTCTTTTAGGGCAAGCCAAACCTCTCTCGCCGTCAATTTCTGAATATATCAAAAAAGGTGTAGAGATCGGTGCATATAAAGACCCTGCTGGTTGGAATCATAGCGGATTAGCTCAGTTGGCGAAAGAGTTTGGCTTTTCCGCCGAAAATCGCGAGGGTGTGAACCCAGCCGAACTGCACGAAGCGCTAAAACAACATTTTCTCCCGATTATTTCGGTCAAGTGGGCTTTTGAGAATTACAGAACGCTCAAGGAAAAAGTTTTGTTTTGGAAAAAATTCGGCGGTCATCTCGCTCTCGTTGTTGGGTTTGAAGAGGAAAGTGGAGAGTTGAAGGGATTTTACATTCATCACACTTCCACACGCCCTGAATACAATTGGCAATACAAATTTTTACCATTGCAAAAATTTGAGCAAGGATTTACCGGTCGATGCATCATGGTTAAATCCCAGAAGGGTCTTTGACCTCGCGTTTAACTTGTGGTACACTAGATCTAGAACTTTTGTAGTTAATCGGCGGTCGTAGCCCCAAGCTTCCGAACGAAAACACTATCGGCGGCCTGTGGCTATGACTGCCATTTTGGTGGTCCGCTGGCACAACCCTTAAGGAGGGTCCGTTATGAAGAAAATAGCGCTCTACGAAGCTCGTGGACCGCTCAACCAGCTTATGGACTGCCTTTCCGGAGAGAACGGCGATCTGTGGCTAGGCTCGCTCACGAAGTGGCTCCGAAGCCCGAACTCATGGGACGGATACCCTGTCTGGAAAACCATCACGCTCAGCGGCGGAAGAGATCTCAAGAGATATCGTACACTGTTGAAGCTGAACAACTACGGCGACGAGATAGTGGACGATTTTTTGGGCAAGTTGCCGGCTGTTCAGGAAGCACCGCAGGAAGTGGACCTTGTGGAGCTATCAGCGCGGGAGCTAGGGCTCCGAGGACCCCACATTCTGTACGTGGATATTTGCAACCGAGGTGTTGTGCGTGGCCTGGAACTTTGCTTGATTGAGCAGGTGCTCAAGCTGGCACTTGTCCTCTCAGCCCGAGATGTCCCAAGGGAAGAGACACCCCATGGATTGCAACGGCTCGTTGCCGCGATGGAACCACTGGTCCTCCGAGACGCATTCCTTTCGAGAGACCTGCAGCACATGGTGTCTCTGTGGCCCAACGGCAAAGGGGTGCGGGTGGGACTGGAAGCTTTGGGAACGTCTGGACCAGAGGACGTCAGCAGTGCTAGAAGTATGTGTCCTGACTATCACCGCTTCATCTTCGTGAAGCCGCGCATCGACTAGGCCAAGAAGGTCCTCACGGAAGAGGCCGCCAATCCTCATTCGTTGGGGGCCTCTTTCTTTTCAGAGAGACAAATTCGTGGTTCAATATACTCTGCTATGTCTGATAGTAAACAAAGGCTACGACTCGCAATACTGATGGGCGGTCCTTCTCCAGAGCATGATATTTCGCTCGCGACCGGCTCGCTGATTGCACGGCATATTGATCGTTCGAAATACGATGTCCGAGAGGTCAGCATTCCAAAGGATGCCAAGTGGGAGGTTCCCAATAACATAGATGTCGCCTTCATCGCGATGCATGGCGAGTATGGCGAGGACGGAACAATTCAAGCTCTTCTGGAGACAGTAAATGTTCCATACACTGGCTCCGGTGTTGCTGCAAGTGCGCTTGCAATGGACAAAGTAAAGTCAGCAGAACTTTTTAGAGCTCGCGGTATGTCCGTCCCAGATTATCTTTCTGTTGAGTATGCTGAGTGGAAGATCGTACCCTATAAGACAGTTGGCGCTGTGCGGAGATTCGGGTACCCAGCAATTGTGAAGCCGGTAGACTGCGGCTCTAGTGTTGGCGTAACAGTGGTTCAAGCAACGGCGCAACTCGCCGATGCACTGACAACGGCGTTCTCATTTAGCCCGCGAGTCATGATTCAAAAATATATCTCGGGCCACGAGGTTACGTGCGGTATCTTGGATGAGGGTGGACAGACCAAGCCGGTAGCTCTTCCTCCCACGCAAATTATCCAAAGGCAGGCAAAATTTTTTGATTATAGTGCGAAGTACACCCAGGGTGCCACCGAAGAGATTACCCCACCTCGCCTTCCGCTAACCACGATTCAAAAAATTCAGGAAACTGCGCTTGCGGCACACAGAGCTCTTGGTTGTTCCGGTATGTCGCGCACCGATATGATTGTGGCAGACGATGATATCTATGTTCTGGAGACAAATACGATACCGGGCATGACGGCAACGAGCCTCTATCCTCAAGCTGCTGCCGTTGCGGGCATCCCATTTACGCAGCTACTTAATAAACTTATTCAAGAGGCGATTACACGGAAAAGGCATGCGTAACCCGTAGTATTCCGGCGCTAGTTCGAATCGACACTCATCAGGCCCAGTTATGATTAAAGTCGGCATTGAATGCGAATCTCTAGAAGATGACACCTATGGCATCGCGCGACTGGTGGGTAAATTGTTGGAGGAAATTGCCAGGCGCCCCGAGCTTGAAAAAGAATTTGCCTTCACGCTCTATTTTAAATCAAAGATACCCGCACTCTCGTACCTTGATGCCCCTATCTTTAAAAAACGAGTTATAGGAATACCGTCGTTTAGTCTTTATTACTATGTACTCCTTCCAATGCGCTTGTGGTTTGATAGGCCCGATGTGATGTATTATACCAACTACATGTTGCCGATACTCCATCGGGGTAAATCATTGGTTTTCTCTGCGCACGATGCCTACTACGAAGCTCGATCACAGGATATTTCTCTCCGTTATCGGATGGCCTACCGTATTTTTTGCACGTGGGCGGCAAAGCACGCGACAAAGCTGATGGCGATGTCGGAGTTTGGCAAACAGGAACTCGCCACGGTATACGGCATTTCTCCCGACCGAATTGTGGTCAATCACCTCGGTGTCGATGTGCCGCACATGGCGAGCGTCAATCGCCACGGCGAATATATCCTTTTTGTGGGCCAGGCGTTTTCTCGTCGGCATCTTGTTGAGACCATGCAGGCATTTGAGAAGATCACCCCCGATTTTCCCACGATGCGATTGATTATTGTGGGGCCCGACAAATACCGCCCGTCTCGGATTCAGCAATTACAAGCCGATATTAATAGTCGCCTCGGGAAAGAGCGGGTCATTTGCTTCGAACATGTTTCTGACAGCGAACTCGCCAATCTCTATGCGCATGCACACGCACTAGTGTATGTCTCATCGCGGGAAGCATTTGGACTTCCCCCCATGGAGGCGCTTGTTTACGGGACGGTGCCCGTGATTGCGGACAACGCTTTAGGACACGAGCTTTTTGGTAACCACGCTTTTTTTGTGCGTGCTCCCTATACGGCAGATGCTATCGCCGCCGCACTTGGCGCCGCGCTCACGGATACTCAAAAGCATGCTGCCATTCGATCTGCGGCGCGATCATTCTCCGATCGTTTCAATTGGCCCGCTCACACCGATCGATTTCTTGAATTAGTTAGAGCCCTTGTATGAGAAAGAAGATTTTTATTACCGAGCTCGTTATATTCATTCTCATTGTCACGGGTATCTTACCCCGTTCAATATCACTGGTACTCGCTGCCGGACTCGCTCTTGGGGCAATACTTCTGCCGCTAGAAGAAGCAGTATTGCTATTTATTTCATCTATTCCACTATTCCTTGCGTTGCCGCTGACGGCAACATTCGATAACTTCAATACGTGGCGGGTGATATCGCTTATTATTTTTGTTCGTTGGCTGCTCCAGCGCGAAACATTAACGATACTCCGCGAACACATCGCACTTGTTATGCGGCGCCATACCCGCTGGCATCTAGAACACCCCGTGATTACCGCACTCCTTGTCGTACTGCTGCTGGCGATTCTCTCCACTGTAGTGAGCTCTGATAGCACGCTGGCGATTAAACGGATTATTTATTTTCTCAACCTTTCCTTTATCGGTGTCGTGCTCTACAATCTTGCATCACGAAACCAATCGTTGATACCGCGTACCATCGTTGCTATTGCTCTTCCCACGATTACCGTGATCGTGGTCGGGTTTATTCAGCTTGCTTCCACTTATGCCTTGGATATTTATCAGTTTGTCGGTATCTGGGGGGAGGGGATTCAGTTGCGGCAATTCGGCACGGTCTGGGCTTCTATCGTCGCAGAAGTAGGGAATACGTGGTTTGCCTACTATGGCGATCAGCTTTCGTTAAGGGTATTTTCTCTTTTTCCAGATTCCCATTCATTTCCGCAGTTCGTCCTTCTCGGCGTTCCGGCGATTCTGGCGCTGTCGCTTGGCCACATCATTACTGCTACCACCGTTGTGTCACAAATGATACGGCGCCGCGCACGATTTTTGATTGTGTGGGTGCCGCTCGGTTTTCTCATCGCCATTTTAAGCGGCACGCGGGGCATTTGGGCGGCGAGCATCGGTGTGGTCGGTGGAGCGTTCCTGTTGCTATGGAAATTAAAAAAATCGGCTGACCATCGACATACGCAAGTTTTCAAATATCTCGCGCTCTATCTTGTGCTGTTCTTTTTCTTGTTTACGGTGGCCTACCCGATATTTGTATCGCCGCAGTTTCTGGTTGCCAAAGGGAATTTTCTCCTTTTCGGAGATCGTCTCAAATCCATTCTTAATTTTGGCGAGACGTCCAATGCCCTGCGTATTCTAATTTGGAAAGCATCGCTAACGTCCATTGTGCAGCACCCGCTCTTGGGTATTGGCATCGGTAATTTTCCGGTTGTGTTGGGAGAGGACCTCTTCCTCGCGCGTGCGGGATCATCCGCGCACAATATCTATCTCCAGATTGCCGCAGAGATGGGCATTCCGGCGCTGTGTCTTGTGCTGTGGCTAATGTGGCAACTCTTAGCAACAACCTACCGCAGCTATCTCAAAGAAAACGATCCGATACTTCTGGTTTATTATGGATCGGCGCTTTTGTATGTACCGTGGATTTTTCTTTACTCGCTCACCGATGTGGCGCTGTTTGATGAACGTGCATTTCTCTTGTTCGTAACCACCGTTGCCCTCGTTGCTGCTCACCATGAATAATCCGCTCGTGTCCATTCAAATCGTCGTCCACAACGGGCAATCGTATGTACGAGATTGCTTGCGAAGGGTCTATGCCCAGACGTATCCCACACTGGAGGTAGTGGTATTAGATAACGCCTCTACCGATGCTACGTGCGAGATTATTCAGAAAGAATTTCCGCAAGCGACACTAAACGTCCATGGGAAGAATGTGGGTATGTGGCTCGGCCAGGATTATTTGCTGTCCCGCACCAAGGGGAAATATGTCCTTGCGCTTTCTGCGGATGTGGTGCTTGATAAAGATTTTATTACCCGTGCGATACCCGTGATGGAGTCCGATGCGCGTATCGGGGCCCTTCAATCAAAAATGTATCAATGGGATGGCGGCGCAGAACGTACTACCACCACCCTTGATACCTGCGGGTTTGCACTTACGCGGTCGCGAAAAGTAGTTAACATCGGCCACGGCCAAGCAGATGCGCCGCAGTACGCGCGTCAGCGGGAACTGTTTGCCGCCGAGGGGGCCGCACCATTATTCCGGCGGGAAGCATTGGAAGATATTCGTATCGAGGGTCGCATTGCTGACCCTGATTATTTTTGGTACGGCGACGATCTCGATATGGGATGGCGGATGCATCTTTTTGGCTGGAAGCAAATCTATGCGCCGAATGTGGTGGCATGGCATGACCGCTCCACAACCAAGGGAGCTGCGCATTCTTTCGGAGACGTCCTCAAACGGGTGGCTGTCCGGCGCAGGATACCTCTGCAAAAACGACGCTGGGACTGGTCTAATGTGCGTTTTACAATCATCAAAAACGACTATATACTGAATATTCTGGGAGATATGCCATGGATTCTGGCGCGGGAAGTGGGAGTATTTTTTTATACCCTTCTAGTTGAGCCAAAAGTATTCCTCGAGTGCGGACGGTTTTTGCGCCTCCTGCCGCGCATGTGGCATCGCCGTCAGCTGGTGATGGCGAAGGCGACAGTTCCGCCGCGCGAAATGGGTAAGTGGTTTCGACAATCATCTCATGTTCCGGCAAATTAATTTCAATTCTCAAGAATATCAATTTCATAAGCGTCCCTGGCTCCGCGTAGCGGGGCTTATGCTCGTACTTATTCTCGCGATAAGCGCCGCAAACTACTTTGCCCAGCTTTCTGCAAGAAAGGCGATTGTAGTAGATAGCCAACCATCGACGGCCAAAAACACGCGGGGTTCTTTATGGAGTTCTATTGCGCGCGCACTCCCCATCGCAAAAGATATTACGGACGACCCGCAATATGTGTTGCCAAAAGCAGAGCCGAATCGAACCGACATCCTTATCCTCGGGGTTCGCGGTAAAGAAGACCCTGACGGAGGACTCCTCTCCGATACGATGATGCTGTTGAGCTTTGATAAAGCGACGAACCACGCATCGTTGGTTTCTATTCCGCGCGATCTCTATATTCGTATCAACTCGAAGCATAGCGGGAGAGTAAATACCGCCTATGAATATCTGGGACTCAAGGGAACGCGACTGCTCCTTTCGAGGGTCACGGGCGTCTATATCGATAACATTGTGATATTTGACTTTGAGGCCTTCCAACACATCGTTGATGCGGTTGACGGCATTGATGTGACGCTCGAAAAGCCCTTTGAGGAAACAACGCAATGGGGTTACACCTTTTCGCTTCCGGCAGGGCAAAATCATCTGGACGGCCAAACGGCGCTCTACTATGTGCGCTCGCGCTATTCAACCAGCGATTTTGACCGTGCGCGGCGGCAACAACAGGTCATCATAGCTCTGAAAAATAAAATTCAGTCGCTCAATCTTTTGACCAATCCTGTCCGAGCGCTAGAAATGGTGACTGCTATTAAGAGCGATGTAACCACCGATATTGATATTTTTGATATTAACTCGCTGCTTGATTTAGCGCAAAACCTTTCCCCGGCAACGATACGGCGAGAAGTTATTACCACCGACAACCTCCTCTATGACACCTACATCAATGGCGCCTACGTATTGTTGCCGAAAGGGGATTCGTTCAGCGAGTTGAAAAAACTGTTTAAAGATTCATTGCTCTAATATGCTCTCCATTGTTATTGTCAATTATAAAAATCCGGCGCTTCTGCGCTTATGTCTCGGATCTCTTGTACGGGAACTCTCTCCGCACTTTGACTATGAAGTCGTCGTAGTCGATTCACAAACCAGTGTTGAAACCCAAAATGTCGTTCGTGAAGAGTTTACCACTCTCTTCAAAAAAATTACCCTCGTGCCGTATCGCGAAAACACCGGCTATACAAGAGGCAACAACGAGGGTATGCGCAAAAGCAGTGGCGATCACTTTCTCATTCTCAACCCAGATGCCATGATTACAAAAGGGTCGGTGAAGCGTCTCTACGAATATCTCGTTGCCCATCCGCAAGTCGGCCTTCTCGGACCGCAGCTGCTTGATTTCAATGGCACGCGGCAACAATCGTGTTTCCGCTTTTACTCCATCTTTACCATTCTTTATCGCCGCGTTAACCATCTTCCTTTTGCAAACCGCATCCTGAATAGATTTTTAATGCGGGATGCAGATTTAAGCAAAACGATACCCGTCGATTGGCTTATGGGGTCTGCGCTTATGACTAGCCGAGCCGCAGTACAACGAGTTGGCCTCATGGACGAACGCATGTTTCACTATTTTTCCGAAGTTGACTGGGCGCGCCGATTTTGGGAAAATGGCTACGCAGTTACCTACTTTCCTCATGCGCAAATGTACCACTATCACCGCCGTCAATCTAAAGGACGTTTCGGCATTTTTGATATCATTATGCAGCGCGAATCTCGCTGGCACCTTATGGACGGGATTCGCTATTTTTTAAAGTACGGTTTTTCTACCGCTCGTCCCAGCTACGCTCACCATGGAACCGCGTAACACGCGCATTCTTACGATAGTCGTTCTCGTTGCCCTGGTCGTTGGATTTGGCAGCGGTTTTTGGTTTGCGAATTACCGCGTTACCGATGGGGAGTTTGGGCTCCAGACGCTCTTTAACAAAGAGTACGGCCAGCCGAAGAACATTGACTTCGGACTTTTTTGGCAGGTATGGGATTCTCTCAATAAAAAATATGTTGAAAAAGGCGACATCAGCATGCAGAAAATGGTCTACGGAGCCATCAGCGGTATGGTCAACAGCATTGGCGACCCGTATACCGTATTTTTTGAGCCCAAGTTGAGCAAAAAGTTCCAGGAGGAAATTTCCGGATCATTCAGCGGCGTAGGGATGGAAATAGGCAAGCGCAATAATATGCTCACGGTAATTGCGCCCATCAAGGATACCCCCGCCTATCGCGCAGGCATCCAGTCGGGGGATGTCATATTGAAGATTGATGATAAATCAACCGAAAACCTTACCGTGGAAGAGGCAGTCGGCTTCATTCGTGGACCGCGGGGAACGAGAGTTACCATCACCATTGTACGGAATGGCGACGATATCTCCCGCGATGTAACGCTCACACGAGAAGTTATTAAGGTGCCTGCGGTTACCTGGAAAATGATGGATGGACATATCGCGTATGTAGACATCACGACCTTCAACCAAAATGTTGACACAGAGTTTGAAAAAGCGGCCAAAGAGATTCTTCGTTCCAGTGCTGATCGTATCATCGTTGACCTCCGCAATAACCCCGGGGGACTCTTGGATTCAGCCATTGAATTAAGCGGATGGTTTCTCGATCATAATAGCTTAGTCACGACCGAAGTGTTTGGAGACGGAGAACGCAATGAGTTTCGCACCACAGGGGATGCGGAACTAAAAAAATACCCTACCGTCATTCTCATTAATGACGGTTCCGCGTCCGCTTCCGAAATTCTTGCAGGGGCGCTCCATGACAACCGCGCCGTTAAACTCATCGGAGAAAAGACGTTTGGCAAGGGGTCCGTGCAAGAACTTGAAAAATTCTCTGACGGTTCTTCCCTGAAAGTCACGATTGCCAAATGGCTTACGCCCGCAGGTGTTTCCATATCGGAAAAGGGGATTGTGCCGGATGTGGAAATTACCATTGACCCCAAGGCGACCGATGCGGATACCATTGTTATCGGCGAATCGGGCAAAGATCCCCAGCTTGATAAAGCGATAGAAGTAGTGAATGATCTCTAATATGGCAAAGGTTATTTTACTCAAAAATGTCAGGGGTATCGGTAGCATGGGGGATATCAAGAACGTTGCGGATGGCTACGCTCGCAACTTTTTGGTCGCCAAGGGGTTGGCGCGTCTGGCAACTGCGGATGCGGAGAAAATATCAGAAGGGCTTCGCAAGCAAATGGATCATGTTACCGCGCTGGAGCATGCCGAAGCCATGAAACTTGCGGATGCCGTCAATAACTCCGCGGTAACTCTCGCAGAGCGTGCTACGGAACAGGGGACACTCTTTGCGGCCGTGAATCGCGAAGAAATTGCCAAAGAACTCAAGCGTACTACGGGATACCGCATTGATCCTGCCATGATCCAACTCCACGAACACGCGATTAAAAGTGTGGGAGAGCACATCGTAGAACTCGTATGTGCCCCCGATGTCCGAGCCAAGATTAAAGTGATCGTCCAGGCCCGCAGTGCATAGCAAGCAATCTCCGTGTCATTGTTCCCAGACAGGCCGTGTCAGCCCGCCCAGCGGCGGGCCGCATTATAACCCTACCTGCGGCAGGCAGGTCGGCTCGCATCCGCCTAGGGCGGAACCCTGCTGCTCGCCTCCGTGAATACCTGCGTAGGGAACAATGACACTGCGCTTGGCATGAGCGAGCATTATCAGTCGCCGAAAAGGATTTTCGGAGCGCGACTGGCGCGAGAAGAAGACGGCCCGCCAGTGAGGCGGGAACGTTGTGCCTTTTCGGGGGCTGATAGGCGAGCGATAACGAGAAGTAAAATCGTTATTGAGAAACCACGTTGACAACCGTTGCGATTCGGCGAGAGCCGTCATAATTCTTCTTTTTACGCTTGGTGAACTTCACGACACCGCTTACTGCGGCATAGAGTGTATAGTCGGAGCCAGCACGCACGCCGGCGCCTGCAAGGTACGAGCTACCGGTTTGACGGACAATAATATTGCCTGCGCGTGCGGGTTGACCGTCGTGCAATTTCACCCCACGATATTTCGGCAGGGAGTCGCGGCCCAACTGTGTTGTTCCTATCGCTTTTGTATGTGCCATAGAGTATGCTAAACGCCAGAATATGCTAACAAAAATTGCTCACTTCGTCAAACCCTCACACCTATTTGGGATTATCGCCAGAAAAGCCCTCTTCCATTCGGCATGAAAAAGTAAGAGACAAACCAGTTTTACTATTGATCATGAAATTAAACGAACTTTTATCCCAAATAGGTGTCAGGGTCAAACAGGTTCAATACGAGCTTTTTCTCATTGTGTGTATCGCCTTGATAGCTTTGACGAGCTATCAGATGGGCAAACTGGCCAGTCGCGGCAAACTGCCCCTGACCATAGGCGAAGACGCCGCAATTTTCCGAGCCGCACAGGGCCAAGAGACAGCTGCCCAAGCTACCGCGGCTCCCCGTGACCCACGAGTCGTTGTCTCAAAAGCAAGCGATTCAAAGAAATACCACTTTACGTGGTGCTCCGGCGCCCAGCGCATCAAAGAAGAAAACAAACTCTGGTTCGCCAATGAAACCCTTGCCCAACAGGTGGGGTATACACTCGCCGATAACTGCCAGTAGACCGCTCCGTGTCATTATTCCCAGACAGGCACGTGTCGATTTGTTACTACAAATCGCACTAATTCTCATCCCGTGTGACGGGATTCCGAAGTTGCCTGCGTAGGGAACAATGACACTGCGCTTAAGTAGGCGACTGTAGTCAGTCCCCCAAAAAGGATTTTCGGAGTCCCGAAGAGGGACGAGAAGAAGACGGCCCGCCAGAAAGGCGGGAACGTTGTGCCTTTTCGGGGACTGATACGCGAGCGCTAGATCTTCTTTAGCCAGTCGTGGTTTTCCCATTCCCAGAGCGTCTTTGCCGCTAGGAATGCCTTGACGTTGTGTTCGAGACCCTCGATATGCTTGAACTCAAATTCGCCCTGCATATCTGACCACTTATGCTCACAGGTGTTCTTTTTGCCGCTCACCTTTACATTGCCGCCCTTTTCGCGCATCTTTGAACCGCACCACTCGCACGTGCGCGCTTGATCAATCCTGATAATCCAACTCGTGAGCGGGGGAATGTCGGGATATTCTCTGAATGCTTCCACGTACGCCGCGGTTTGCATTCCATAGTCCCGATAAATGCCCTTGGATGTTTTTATATCCAACACACCCATTTGTCCGTCAACTTTTGCAAGCACATCAATGGTCCCGGCATAGCCATGCTGTTTACTAACAACCTGCTCCTCAATTTTAAGGGGGACGATGTCGTGCTGGCTCGCAAATGCCATAAACGCCTCAATGGACGGCTTAATAGGGTCGGGGACTACCACGGGCTCCTTCCTTAGAATTGCTTCAATAGTTTCGTGAACGAGCGTGCCTTCTTCCGCGGAACGCGTTTTTATCGCTTCGCCGACCTTATAGCTTGGAAGGTTCGCATAGTACATATACAACGCCGGCTTTGCCTTTATAGAGAGAATGGATGTCACGCGGGGATACCAAATGCCATCCACCTCGTATCCGTTAGCGGCTTTAAAATTGTCTACGTTGGAATACCACTGCATGTCACTTAATATTTATATATTTATCCCACGCAAAAAATAATTCCTTGGTAGCACGAACGTCGTCATAGCAGTAGCGGGCGATATCCTCGTAGCGCTTATCTTTAAATAATTGTGCGACGTCATCACCAGTGACGCCTTTATCCTTCGGGCTTTCAATGCCAAACGCCTTACACCACATGTGGAGGTTCATTTTGCGGCGGACCGCGCCAAAAAACGTCAGGCGATCGAGCAAATCAATATGGGTGTCATAGTACCGATTCGGCATGAGGTTTACCGTGGGTTTTATTTTCCGGATTGCAGAACGGATGATGAGGTAGGGGCCATCAAATGCCCGCCCATTGAATGTGACGAATTGATCGTAATGGCTCATGACTTGCCAGAACTGTCGCAGGAGCTCTTTTTCGTTTGGTACAGGAGTGTATTGGACGTTAGATTCCTCACGCGCTGCAAGGGCAGGGGAATCAGGGGCTTGGAAGTAGACCGCACCGCGATCGGTATCGGGGTTGAGGATGCCAATTGCCACAATTTCGCCTGTTAGGGGAGAGAAGCCGAGTTGAGATTTGAGCTCTTTTTCTTCCTCATCTGTTTGGGCGTAGCGCAGGAGAGATTCCTGGGAGGTGGGGTCGAGTGTCGTGAAGTCGACCCCCACGGTCTCTATATCGAATATAATGCGAGGCATGTGTACACACAGTGTACCGGCTCGGCCATTCACATACAAGAAGAGACGGAGCGCGATGGTATTATACCGTCGCACAATGTAGATTATACGACACGATATAGTTTTTAACCATGCGACATTCCTTATATTTCCTTGAAATGTCGGATAATCAATGTCGTATAAAAAATGCTATTTCCTCTTCTTCTCTGGGTGTAGTACTCTGTTATTGAAGATTTTCTTCAGCTCTATGCTCTTTGCTCTAAGCCATACGCCATGAGCCACTCCGCCCTCTCCCCCGCTCTATTCAATTTCACGTCGCATAATTAATCGTTCTTTGTAAATTCGTGCGTCTGGTGCCAAAAGATTTGAAAAGCTTTTTTGACCGGAAGAATCGTAAGAAAATATCGCAAGTCAATAATCTCGCGTAGAATCCACCCGAAAAATCCTGATATTCGCACGCCCTTCCAAAGATGTGCAAGCGCGAACTTCCCTCCCCCGGGGGCTACCCACACCATTGCGGGCGGACGATGCTTCCTCAACGGGTGTCTCCATATGGAACGAAGGATGTTATCAGCCGCCGTTGCACCATGTTCAATGGCAATATATGCCTGTGCCCCTTCCGGTTGATTCGTGACCGGATCAATAAATTCGATCGTGTCCCCCACTGCAAAGACATTCGTTACATGACGAATGCGGAGATACTCGTCGACTGCGATTTTGCCCTGGGGCGCAAGCTCAAGCCCGGGTATTTTTGAAAGCAGCTGGTGGGGTCGCGCGCCAGCGGTCCAGATAGTCATATCGCTCTTGAGGTGCCTTCCGTCCCGCAACTTCACCATGCCATCGGAAACCTCGCTGACTTGCACATTTTCCATTAACGCGACGCCGAGCTTGGTGAGCCGTCGGCGCATCACCGCTTGTTCGGCGTCATTAAGCATTTTCAACACCTTGCCCGATTCCACGATACTTACATAGAAACAGTGCGATGCCAGACCGCAGATTTTAGCAAGTTTCGAGGCGCATGAGGCAATCTCTGCCGCAAGCTCAACCCCCGTAAATCCCCCGCCAGCAACTACAATATGCAGTGGCATAACTCGCTGGCCGTGTTCTGCTTCATAAAAAATGGTCTGGAGGCGCTGGTTAATCATTAATGCATGCTCGACGCTCTTAAAAAGATAGGCGTACTCTCCTACTCCCCGAATGCCGAAATCGGCCGCCTCGGTACCGAGTCCCATAATAAGATAGTCATACGGCCACACACCTCCCGCGTGGGAACCGACTATCTGGCGTGCAAGGTCAATCTGGGAAACTTCCGCCTGGACCACATCCACCCCTGTTCCACTGAAGATATGGTTCAATGGAACGGTCACCGCGCGACGCAACTCAAGCGAGTAGGGATCCGTGTCGGATCGATACGCAGACGCTATTTCATAAAGTGACGGATAAAAAAGATGATAGCCACTCCTGTCAATAAGGGTGATGGTAGCGTGACCCTTCAGACGCCGAGAAAGATCAAGCGCCGCACGCACGCCGCCAAACCCCCCTCCGACGATAACAATCTTCGACATAGTTTTATTGTACACATTCCCATAAAGAAAGACGAGGCGCTCACGATGTAGATTTGTGAGCGCCTCACGAAAGGAAAAGCTCCCTGTTGTGTTCTTCGATAGCCATCCGGACCCCCCGCAACTGCAGTGCGTGTTCCAGACACGCGTAGAGACGCACGGACCATCCGTCAGTCTCGCTATCTTCGTGAATCTCGATTGCCTCCTGAGTCAACTCGGGTTGAATCCGCCGAAGGATTCTGAGAAGACGATCTCGCACAGCCCGAGATCCGATATCCGCTTGAAAGAACACTCCTTGGCGCTTCTGCCGTTGCTGTAGCCTGTTAGGGCTATTTTCAGCGCAACCGATGCAGTGCTCTACGACAGGCATCGATCGTAACGCGCCACAAATTGCCATTGCTACCTCCCTATTGACGTAATACTAGCAATATTTTAGAAAATTACAAGTAATCGGCAGGGTTCAATGTGCCCTCAAAATAGTTAAAGTAGAGTTGTCCCTTTTTGGTATCGCTGATATACGTAAAGAACTCTTTGTATACTGAAAAATGCAGATGTGATCCCGTCACCGCCCCCGTGGAGCCCTCATAACCGATAACATCCCCCGCTTTGACTTGGATACCGACCTTGAGAGGAGCAAATGAGCTGAAATGAGCGTACAGAGTAACGAGATTGTTGGGGTGTTTGATCGCAATCCAATTGCCCCAACCATCGTTGCTCCCATTGGCGATAATTTCTCCGTCTGCCGCAGCCAAGATTTCTGACCCGTACCCTGCCGCAATATCCATGCCGTTGTGCGGCGCACCGCCATAATTGCCGCGGCGCGCGTAGGTAGTGTTCCCGTATTTTTGAGTGATATGATAGCCCCGTTCAGGCCATTGAAAGAGTTTTGTTTTGCGAGGAGGCACGCTGGTCGCTTTTACATGCACGATATAGAGGCCGCCGCCTATGATTTTGGATTCCAAAATGCGCAGTTCTTTAAAAAACTCTGTCCGCTGCCGCTCAACTTCTTGAAGCTGTCGTTGATACGCCAATTCCTGTCCCTTTGTTTTTTGTAAAAGCGTATCTTTTTGCGATTTCACCCCCGTAAGCGATGAGCGCTGTGCCGTTTGCTGGCGGTTGAGCGTTTCTAAGTTCTGCTGTTTCTGTTCGAGAGTATGTTCATTGGCTTCAAGCGTGTTTTTTTCGTCATTGAGCGCGGCGATGAGTTCGATAAGTTCGCGATTGATACTTGCCACATCGTCGGCTTGTCGAAAAAAATCCGTCAAGGATTCGTTTTTGATGAGTGTCGCGACGAGGGGCTCATGATCAAAATGCTGTACCGATGCAAGAAGTCGCCCTATTCCCTCTTTTTTGCGGTTTATTTTTTTCTGGGTATCAAAAATGGAACTCTCTACGTGTCCGATTTCAATCTTTGTCTTGTCAATTTTCTTATTCGTAAGCGCTATCTGCGTTTCAATCCCTGATATTTGATTCTTGAGAATAGAGATCTCTCGTTTGAGAGAGTCTGCTTTCTCGCGCTCTGATGCAATGTTGCTGCGGTACTGACTTGCCTGCTGTTCCAAAATTTCAATCTGACGGCGCAGTTCCTCAATGCGTTCTTGGTCAGTTTGAGCGTACGCCAAATTCGTCACCCCTAGGCCACATACGATAAGGATAGCGATGGAGAGAGTGAATTTTCTCATGAAGTTAATTTCTGTATCGCAATTTCAATTCTCGCGATTGTCTCTTCCATGCCGATAACTTCGCTGATCTCAACAGGGTCTGGCGATGCCTGTTTTCCTGAAAGAGCAACACGAAACGGCCAATAGACATTCCCCCGTCCCCCACTCTGTTCTGAAAGCTCATCAAGAGATTTCCGCAACGGTTCGAGAGATTGACTGGCGTGCCGTTGCACAATCTCCCGTACTGCCTCCAGGGTACCCGCGGTTGATTCTTTTGACGCTTCCTTCCACACCAAAAGCCCGGGCTCATAGTCGGGGCGCTCCCAAAAGAAATTGAATTGCTGGATATCAGACAATCGCTCTAACCGTTGGACCACGAGAGGTATTGCGGCATCAGGTAGCGTAGCAACACCAGTCACCTCCCGCACCTGCGCGGGTGAAAGGCGCCGTATGTATTGGGCGTTGAGCCAATTCAGCTTATCACTATTAAAGACGGCCCCGCTCTTATGAACTTTCTCAAGCTCAAATTCCTTGGCCATTTCTTCAAGGGACATCACCTCTTGGGAATAGGAATACCCAAGCGTCCCCATAAAGTTCAGCAATGTTTCCGGCAAATAATCCTTACGAAGATCATCAATAGATATCGCAGCATTTCGCTTGGAAATTTTTGATTTATCCGGTGCTAGGATAAGGGGAAGGTGTGCAAATTGAGGCAGGGGCACCCCGAGCGCCTTATAGATAAGAATTTGTTTAGGAGTATTAGAAATATGGTCTTCTCCTCGGATGACATGCGAGATTTGCATCGTCATATCATCAATGACTACCGCAAAATTATAGAGTGGAGTGTCTAAATCTTTAGCCAAACTAATATCGCCCAAAAGTCGCTCCTGCCATTCAATATCACCGCGTATGATGTCGTGGAAGATAATCTTTCTTGTTGAATTTCCATCAACGGCAAGCCGAATAATCCCTCCTTGTCCCCTCTCCCTTGTTCCTTGTCCCTTATGATTACAGATATGCCGCGGCGCCTCCTTACGCGCTTGTTGCTCCTGCCCCTCCTGTTCGAGCTCCTCTTTCGTATGAAAGCACCAGAACGCCTTCCCACTTGCTAGAAGCTTCTCTAGGTGCTCCCGGTATGTCGCAAGCCGTTCTGTCTGTCGATAGATCGGACCATCCCAATGCAAACCCAGCCATGCAAGTCCGCTGATGATATTTTCTTCGTAGTGTTTATGCGAGCGCTCAACATCAGTATCCTCAATGCGTAAAATAAACTCCCCGCCGTGTTTGCGGGCGAAAAGCCAATTAAAAAGTGTGGTACGCGCGGTACCAATATGCAGATTTCCTGTAGGACTGGGGGCCATGCGGACTCGTATCGGCATGCTCTAATTTTAGCTTTTTTAAAACTTATTTTCCACCTGTTGTGTGGAATTCTGATACTTGACATTCGTAGCTAGAAATGATAGTATAGTATACATAGGTCGCAGCTCTTGTTGAGAAGAGGGCGACAGAATAAGGAGAACGAGATAGACCCAAAGATGCAGCAGGCGGCAAAGGCCGCATTCGCTCGTGAACTCGAGAAGCAGGTTCGTTGGTTTTCTGAGGATTGCTGGCCCTCCAACTTGGAATTCCGTTTTCCGAAGATCAACGAAGTGATCGAAGGCGCTCGATTCTTCGAGCTCACCGCAATCGACCCCTTGACCGAGAAGGAAATCAAAGAATGGGTGGCAATCCTCAAGCCCATGCGAGCACTGGACATGAAGAAGGAAGCACGTGAGACGCTCATCTCCTTGCTCGAGAAGAAGGGCCTGGAAAAGATGGTACTCAGCTCTGTCGTCACCGACGAGACTCCATCGTAGACCGGGCCACGGATGCCTCGCAGGATGCACTTGATTCTTTATGTGTGTCCTGCGGGGCTTTAAATTTCTCTAGAAACCGCTAAGCTAGCGCCATGAAACCGATTGGCCAGACAATCTTTAAAGATCACATCCATACAATTCTTGCCCGAAAGCCTAAATCAAAGGCGAGAAATTACATGCAGGAGATTACGGAACCCTATCTCCCTTATATCAACTGGGAAAATGAGACCCTTGTAGATGATATGCGGCTTTTCTGGAGCTTTGCGAACCGTGTGTATAAAACCAGAACCGAAGCAGACTATCTAAAGCTCCTAGAATGGATAAAAAAGAAAAATACCCTCTATCCACGACAGGTGATTAAGTTGTTTCAAAAGGAGCTACCCTAGCTTTTCTATTCCTTTCAACTTTTCGCTTTTTATTTTACACTGTAACCCATGACAGAAATTGTCAAAATCCCAAGCGCTATATTAAAGAAAGGGACAACTTCGGTCCCCGAAAAAGATATTCTCTCGGGCAAATATGCAGATCTTATTGAAGAGATGCGGGCGGCCATGAAAGAACATAACGGTATCGGGCTGGCAGCAAATCAACTTGGACACAATGTAAGTATTTTTGTTATTGATAAAAAGACCGCAGATGCCTACGAGAAACCAGATGTGTATATTAATCCAGAAGTTACCGAGTATTCAAACGATGCAGATGAAATAGAAGAGGGTTGCCTTTCGGTTCCACAGTACTACATCCCGATTTCAAGATCGAAGAAAGTAAAACTAAAAGCACTCTCCGAAACGGGGGAAAAACTGAAGATTAAGGCGCGTGGATTTCTTGCCCGTGTATTCCAGCACGAAACTGACCACCTGAACGGCATCACGATAAAAGACCGGCATGGTAAGTGAACGAATCATCTTTTTTGGCTCTCCCGCCTTCACGGTGAGTACCCTGAAAGCGCTTCTGGACGCGCATCGTAACGTTGTTGCGGTAGTCACAAAACCGGACAAGCCGCTTTCACCCCATGTCAAAGTATTTGCCCAGCAAGCGAATATACCGGTATATCAGCCGGCATCTCTCCGGAACGGTTCGTTCTTAACGATATTCAAAGAATCAGCACCTGACATTTGCGTAGTGATTGCATACGGAAAAATATTTCCTGCGGAGTATCTTGCCGTGCCCAAGTTTGGTTTTTTGAATATTCATTTTTCACTCTTGCCCGCATATCGCGGACCATCGCCTCTCCAAACCGCCATCCTCAACGGGGAGAAAGAAAGCGGCGTTACTTTAGCGATGCTTGCTCCCGAAGTTGACAGCGGTCCCATTATTGCTCAAATAAAACTTCCCATCCCGCATGATAAATACTTTCCCGAACTTTTGTCGTACTACGCAGAACAGGGAAACAAGCTCCTCATCGATTCTCTCGGTGGGTATATAACCAGAGCCCTCTTGCCCCAATCCCAAGACCATGCCAAAGCGACTTTTACCAAAATAATCACTCGCGACGATGCGCGCATTAACTGGTCTAAATCCGCAGAAGAAATCTACAACCGTATCCGCGCACTCAATCCCGAACCGGGGACATGGACGCTCTTTGGCAATAAAACGCTAAAAATATCTCGCGCTCATATCGTAAGTGGTGATACTACTGGTCAAACTGGCTTGGTAGGAAAAACAAACGGCATTATCGCCATTGAAGCTGGCGAGGGCCTTCTTGCCCCAGATGTCATCCAGCTCGAAGGCAAAAAGGCGATGGATATAAAAACATTTGCAGATGGACATTCTTCCTTTCTTGGAAGTACGCTCGCATGATATAATGAACGAGTGGATAGTCCCCTCTTGGCTGTCAACCATCTTAGCGTTCGTTTTGAACGAGACGTCCTCAAGGATGTTTCTTTTCGCGTCAACCGCGGTGATGTGTTGGCAATTGTAGGACCCAATGGTTCCGGCAAGTCCGTGCTCTTGCGCGCATTACTGGGCCTCGTGCCTCACGAAGGAGATGTTGAATGGTCTGGTAATCCCAAAATTGGTTACGTACCGCAAAAACTGGCCATCGAACACACATTCCCTTTGAGCGTACGAGAGTTTATGCAATTGAAAGAGCCCTCGCATGAAAAGATTATTGAACTCTTGCGGTCCGTTGGTCTCGGTGACCATGATTCGTACCATCTGCATCACCATATTCTCAATCAGCGTCTCGGACTCTTGTCGGGGGGTCAATTTCAGCGTGTGATGGTCGCGTGGTCGCTCGCCGATCATCCCGACATCCTCCTCTACGACGAACCGACGTCGGGTGTTGATGTAGGAGGAGAGGAGACCATTTACACACTTCTCGACAAAATGCGGCGTCAGCATAATTTAACTCTTATTCTCGTTTCGCACGATTTAAACATCGTGTACAAATACGCCAACACTGTTATGTGCCTCAACCAATCCATGATTTGTTACGGAGTCCCGCAGGAGGTACTGGACCCGGCGGCTCTGACAAAGCTATACGGTGGCCAGACGAGCTTCTATCAGCATCACCATGAATGATCCACTTCTCCTGCAACTCTTAACTGGTATTACTATCGGCTTGGGCGCAGGGTATCTTGGAGCGTTTATGGTGCTCAAGCGTATGTCCCTCGTGGGCGATGCGCTCTCTCACGTTGCATTGCCCGGTATTGCATTGGCGCTATTGTTGCATATCAATCCCTTTATCGGTGCGTTTGCCGCGTTGACGATTGCAGTTATTGGTATTTGGACACTCGAGCAACGTACCAATCTTCCTTCTGAAACACTGGTTGGCATTTTCTTCACCATTAGTTTAGCGCTGGGACTTCTCTTAACTCCCGAACCGGAACTTCTCGAGGCATTGTTCGGCGACATCGCGAAAATCGGACCAGCTGACCTTTTTATCGCCATTCTTGCGGTAGGCATCACGTTTGGCGTCATGTCCTATGCCCGCAAAGGATTTATACTGTCTATTATTTCCAGTGACCTGGCAAAAGCATCGGGGATTGCCGTTCGACATATTCATTTCTTATTTTTGATGCTCGTTGCGCTGATCGTTGCTCTTGGCCTCAATGTCGCGGGAACGCTTCTTATGGGTTCGCTGGTTATCATTCCGGCAGCGGCTGCAAAGAACCTTGCATCAAATATGTTTTCGTATACCTGGATGGCAAGCATTCTCGGCGGTGTTGCCGCCGGCGCAGGCATTCTCTTGGCATATTTCTATAATTTCTCCCCCGGCCCTATGGTGGTCCTCGCCGGCGGCGTCATCTTTCTCCTCACGCTTTTCTCGCAAAACACTCGTCTCTAGAGGATTGACAAGAACATCTATTGGTGCTATGATTAGCATACTGGAGGAGTTAGATGAGCATGCGCGAAAAGATACGGTTTGTGGCTTGGATCGTGGCAACGACTGGTTTGTTGGTGATAGGGCTTGTTGCCCTATTCACCCCCGATTAGTCTCTCACTTTCTGCGCCCTGCCACTCAGAAGCCCCACAGCTTATACCGTGTGGGGCTTCTTGTTTTTTACGGACCAGTGTTCGTTAGCGACCGTAATCAGTCCCCAAAAAGGATTTTCGGAGTCCCGAAGAGGGACGGGAAGAAGACGGCCCATCAGTAAGGATGGGAACGTCGTGCCTTTTCGGGGACTGATAAGGGAGCGATAACAAATATTGCAATTCCTATAAATTCTGTTATAATTTCTACTTGCTATGTCTATTACCGTCAATCAACTTAAGCCAAAAACATATTTCATCTACGAAGACCAGCCCTATATGGTTTTAGAGACGCATCATTTAAAAATGCAGCAGCGCCGGCCGGTTGTGCAGACCAAAATGCGCAATCTCCTGAACGGCAAGATGCTTGAACGCAACTTTGCACAATCTGATGTGTTTGAAGAGGCCGACATCGTCAAGAAGCCGGTAAAATTCCTCTACGCTCATCGTGATGAGTACTGGTTTATTGATCCGAACGATCCGTCTAAGCGATTCGAACTCTCCAAAGAAGTTATCGGGGATCAGGTGCATTTTCTTAAGCCGAATACGACTCTCGAGGCAATGCTGTTTAACGATGCCGTTATTAATGTGGATTTACCCGTAAAAATGGAATTCAAAGTTGTCGAGGCACCTCCCGCCATTCGCGGCGACACTGCCCAAGGCGGCGTAAAGCAGGTGAAACTCGATACTGGCGCATCAATTAACGCTCCCCTGTTTATCAATGAGGGCGATGTGGTCGTGGTAAACACAGCGACTGGTGAATACGTAGAACGCGCGGGAAAAAACAGGTAGGCGAATATGCCCGTCCCGTCACTCATTCGGCATCTTGCACTAGACGAATGCAATAGCATAGTCGGCTTATGCCGGATGGAGTGCGGGATTGAACGAGCGGAAAAAGGCAAATAAACGTCTTCACTTATCGCGTAAAGACCCCGATATCGGGGTCTTTACATTTATAGAGGAGGAATGTATAATATAGGCAAGGAGGTGGGTATGTTTCGAACGTTGCAAGTGGAGTTCTTCCAGATGCGACTGCGCAACCGCGAAGATCTCCACGAAGGGAACCTCGTTGGGTTCGTAACCGGTCTCGCAGTCACCTCGCTCACTGCGGCAAGTGCCCTGACGTTCGTGGTTGGCTTTCTGCTCTGTTTCACCGCTCCCGCGTTCTGGGTGATGTATCGCTACCACCACGAACAGAGCTACAACGCGGTTTCAGTGCAACAGAAGCGAGCGGTGCTCGTCGGAGCTGTTGTGGTCAGTTACTCCCTGTTCCTAACATTCACCCTGATGAGCAATCTCGTCTGGCCCGGCCTTCTGCCCGGCCTTACGTTCAAGCGCTAGGAGGGAGGATGAAGCTCCTAGAAAGATTTCGGACCGCTCCCCTTTCGATTCTCTGGGGATTCGGCTTCGGCTCCGGGTATGGAGCCCTGTCGGGCATCGCAACTGCGATTTTTTCGACACCGAAAATCGTTTTCGTATGCATCTGGCTTCTCATCCTGCTTATGACTCTCTTTCCGGTCAAGAGGCCGGATCGGCTGGAAACGACGCCAGAAGAAGAGATGCGTGGATGGGTCGGGGGAACATTCGACGGACTCGTCTTCGGTCTGTGCTTCCTGATAACAAGTGCCGTCGTGTACATGCTCGCGGTCACAGTTGTAGTCGTAGCGGGTCCTTAGTCCTGTTAGGGGCCTTTCGCCCGGTAGAACCAGCTGACGTGTTTCTAGTCGGCTTAGCTCTACCGGGTTTCGTTTTTATTCCCGGCGAGGTTTCATAAATGGCAATATCACCACCGATGCAACCGCCCAGAAAAATACTGCCTTGGGCGTGCTGATGTACGGGTACAATTGCTGGGCATTGGCGGGCGCCAACTCACGCGGCAAGAACGACGCGATGATGCTCATAAGAAACCCGATTTGGAATAAACTCACCAACAATACTTGGGTTAGCGACATTTCTCCCATCGAAAGGCGTCCCTTGAGCGAAGAGTGATTCAACACAAAAAATACCAACATGTATATTCCCAAAAAGAGGCCGGTTTGTACGATACCCGGGTGAGTATTTGTTTTCAGAATTGTTTTCAGCCAATCAAAATACGGGAACATCACCGTCAGCATATACGCCACGTAGATGCCCAGGAGGGATACCAGGGCTCTCGTTTTGCCCACGCTCATGCCGTAGAGGAAGATAAGAAGCAATACAAGCAAGAGAAACAGCTGTTGAGGGCCGGTGAAGATATCCAAAAACCCTTGCAGATTGCCAAGGTCAAAACGAGTAAGAAAATTCTGCAACTGCTTCATGAGAGCATTCTAACACTATTTCAGTTTCAAATTAATGAGAAGATCCCCCGCAGGAGCGCCTTCAGCTCCGGCGTTGCCTTGTTTTGGCATAATAATGTTGTAGTCGTCTTTTATGTCAGGCGGGATATGGATTTCCATTTTTTTATGGACCCTTGCGCGGCCAATCCCGTGACATACCTGGCACTTTTTTTCCGGCACTTTGCGCCGTCCAAGGCACGCGCCGCAGATGCCAGCTTGGGTAAATGTGCCGAACGGTGTTCTTACGTTCTGCTGGACGCGGCCCACGCCCTTGCACGTGGTACAATCAACCAGTTTTGATCCTGGCGCTACTCCCGTAGCCCCACACTCTTTACAGGTTGCGTATGCTTCATATTCGAATACTTTCTTTTGCCCTAAATCATGTTTATTCAACTCTACTTGAAAACGAAGGTCCTCGCCTTTTGCCGCTCGCCTGCCTTGAGCGCCGAACGGACTGCCACCGCCAAATGCGTTTGAGAACAAATCGAAAATATCTTCAATCCCCCCCTTGCCCTGAGAGAAATCGAAGGGGCCCCCGAAATTAAACTGTAATCCGTGAGTGTTAAATCCGCC
>JBBUGO010000004.1:12146-22549 GCA_038056025.1 Patescibacteria group bacterium | reverse complement strand
CCCCCGAAATTAAACTCAAATCCGTCAGTGTTAAATCCGCCCTGTTTACCCTGAGCGGAGCCGAAGGGTCCTTTGTACGACCCATTTCCTGCAAAACCGAATTGATCATACTGCCGGCGCTTAGCCGGATCAGAGAGTATCTGGTATGCCTCGTTTATTTCTTTAAATTTGTCACTGCTCCCGCCTTTTTTGTCGGGATGATATTTGTGCGCTAATTTGCGGTACGCCCTTTTCACGTCGTCTGGCGACGCGTTTTTTGGGACATCTAAGATTGTGTAGGGGTCATGCGAGGCCATAACTATAGAACAATTCGCTCCGCTTCAATATTTGTTTTTTCAATTTTTACTACGTTCGTCTTCCGCAATACCATAAACAGTGCCCATCCTATAAACGCCGCGAGCCAGACAAAAATAAAACTCAACCCTTGCAAGATAAGAAACATGCCCAAAGCAAGCGCTGGCGGGATAAATTGGCGGTAGGGACGGACGAGATTATTAATTAAGCTCATCGTTTCAGCGACGACTTGATTTTCCGCCGCGGTGCGCTGGGCAGGCGACACGCCCTGGAGCTGACCGCTTAGAAACTGGCGTGCCGTGGTGCTGACGGTCTCTCGTATAAATGGCGGGAGCGCTTTCGACTGCACGCTTGCCTGCACCGCAGGACTTTCATAGTAAGCAAACGATGTCGCCAACAGCAAGGACGTAACCAGTGCTGGAATTCCCCGCTTGAGCATGGGCATGGCGCTGATGCGAACCCGTGCCTTTGCTTCATCACGGATGGACTCCATGGCAAAGAAATTAAACAATAGAATCGCCGCAACCCCCGCAGTATAGATGAGTTTGAAGCCGAAAAAGAAAAAAAACGGCAATGCGGCAGCGGCCAGTACTCCCCAGCGCCAGCGTGAATCGCTCAGCAGCAAATACGCAATGGATTTAACCGCCACCAGTAACGTGAGAAGCAATATCGGCCACAGCCAGTCGTGGTACTGATTCCATGATATACCTGGAGCATCAATCCACTGTCTTACGACATACCAAAACCAACTTGCGACAAGTAGAACGATAACGAGAATTCCAATTTTTTTATGCATTATTAGATCTTAGCATAATTTGACGTATATCTTATAATATGCTATCGTATTATAGTTAAGGAGGTGTGAGATGATCTTTAGCTTTGTGGCGTTCCTTGTTGGGATCGTGTTTTTCTTCCTGTCCCTGTGGAGCGTCGTCAGGACAGGCAAGCGGCTGGTGTCGCAGAAATCCCCGACAACGGAAGATCTCGCTGTGTTCTACCGCGGCTCGATCAGCAACAGCATTTACCTGCTCATGAGCATTGGCCTGATGCTCATGAGCATCGGCTTCAAGATTTTCGCCTAAGTGGCCGACCGCTCCGACCCCGACAGCACTGCGCCTATGCGCTACTGTCGGGGTTTTGTTTTTTATTGACAACTGTGGCTAAAGGTTAGCATAATATTGACCAAGGAGGAAACAGTGTTCCGACGACTGACGTGGACTATCGCCTTCGTACTCGCACTTGCAGGCTGTGGTGGCAGTCCGACTGCTGTACCAATGCCTTCGCCAACGCCTACACGGCCGTTCGCCTGTCGACCACCCACACAGACGATCCCACTTAACTGGGATGCGTACCTGGTAGCGACGTATCAGGACCAAAACCCGGACCCCAATCTCGTTGCCGTTCTTGATCCGATCTGGGATGTCAGTGATGGCGGCGGACGGGGCGAACGCATCTACGACGATCAGCCCTGGTTAATCGTCGTCCGCTATTTCCGCACCGGCACCTTTACTGTTCGGCTTACCCGGCAGGGTGATCCAACGCAGGTTCACAACTGTACCGTCGTAGTCACCGCCCCGTTTTAAATCCCGTGATTCTTCAGTCTCGAATCACGGGATTTTCGTTGCCCTATTTCTGCTCCTTGTGTGGATCCTGTTCCACCGTCTGCTCTGGTGGTTTTTGTTGACTCTCTTGCTGGGCCTTATACAGCGCCTCTCCAATCTTTTGTGCCGCGGCAGACAGTTCCTCGGTGGCTTTCTTTATTTCCGCTGCGTCCTGCGAATCCTTGAGTTTCTTAAGTGCTTCTAATTTTCCCTCGACTTCTTTTTGTAATTCAGCAGAAATTTTTGCTTGCCCTGAGCCCGTCGAAGGGTCGCCTGCTTCCTTGAGTGATTTCTCCGTCAGATACACCAGTGACTCTGCGGTATTGCGCGCATCGACAAGTTCTTTCTTTTTCTCGTCTTCTGCCGCAAACTTTTCCGCGTCCGCCATCATGCGCTTTTTTTCGTCTTCCGTAAGACCAGACGATCCTTCAATATGAATTGATTGCTCTTTGCTGGTTGCCTTGTCTCTTGCTTTGACGTTGAGAATACCGTTGGCATCAATGTCGAAGGTTACTTCAACCTGCGGGACGCCGCGCGGGGCCGGTGGTATTCCATCAAGAATAAACCGTCCAAGTGTTTTATTATCAGGCGCCATCGCTCGTTCACCTTGCAACACGTGAATCTCCACCGATGGCTGGTTATCGGCCGCCGTAGAGAAGGTCTGTGTCTTTGAGACGGGAACGGTCGTGTTCTTTTCAATCATTTTTGTCATAACTTGGCCGAGCGTCTCAATGCCAAGCGACAGCGGTGTAACATCGAGCAGGAGCACGTCTTTGACATCGCCTTGTATGATGCCGCCCTGAATTGCCGCACCTACGGCGACTACTTCGTCGGGGTTGATGTCTTTGTGCGGTTCTTTGCCAAATAACTTTTTAACCGCTTCGACAATCGCAGGCATGCGCGTCTGTCCGCCCACTAAAATTACTTCGTGGATATCGCTCATTTTCAACCCCGATTCTTCAACGGTCTTTTTGGTTAACTCAATCGAGCGGCTGATGAGGTCATGGCACAGCTCTTCCAATTTTGCCCGTGTAAACGTCAGTGTGAAGTGCTTCGGACCGGAAGCATCGGCCGTCAGGAATGGAATATTGATTTCTGTCTGTGCTGTGCTCGAGAGCTCGTGTTTTGCTTTTTCTGCCGCATCTTTCAGGCGTTGGAGCGCGAGTTGGTCTTTGGCGATGTCGATACCGCTTTCCTTGCGAAATTCACCCGCGAGGTGGTGGATGACAAGCTGATCAATGTCATCGCCGCCTAAATGCGTATCGCCGCCGGTTGCTTTTACTTCAATCGTATCTTCTGATACTTCAAGTACCGATACGTCAAATGTTCCGCCGCCAAAGTCATAGACGACGATTTTCTCATCCTTCTTTTTGTTGAATCCGTATGCAAGTGCGGCCGCAGTCGGTTCATTAATCACACGCTTTACCGTAAGACCGGCAATTTCACCAGCGTCTTTGGTCGCTTTACGCTGTGAATCATCAAAGTATGCCGGAACGGTAATAATGGCTTCGGTAATTTTCTCGCCGAGTTTGTCCTCGGCGTCTGCCTTGAGTTTCTGTAACACCATCGCTGAGATTTCAGCCGGCTTTTTCCACTCATTGCCGAGTTTTACCTCAACATCATCGTGAGCTCCCTTGCGAATCTCGTACGGCAACAGGGCCTTGTCTTTCTGCACTTCCGCATCTAAATACCGGCGGCCGATCAAACGTTTAACCGAAAAAATCGTGTTTGCCGGATTGGTCACCGCCTGACGCTTGGCCGTCACGCCAACATAACGCTCACCGTTCTTGCCGACTGCCACCACAGACGGAGTTGTCCGCATGCCTTCCTTATTCTCCAATACCCTCGGCTGACCATGTTCCACCACTGCCATCGCTGAATTGGTTGTACCTAAATCGATTCCTAATATTTTGCTCATAATGCTTTGATTAAATTAGCTAAGTAGTTAACTGGCCGACAAATTCCCATATTGGCTGGCACTTTTATAAGTGGCCCATTTGGAATTTGTGTGTTGTTGTCAATTCTTCCGCTTGCAATCCCGATTACCTTACCCGTTTTCTTAGAAAATACTGGAGAACCACTTGCGCCTGCATTGATGTGAGTATCGACAAAAAACACTTCTGGGGTGCCATCTAACGCTCGTTTTTTAATAGCGCTCACAATGCACTGGTCGGCTGTTCGCGTAACTCCTAGTCCCATAATCATAAGCTCCGTAGCAAGTGGGTGGCCCAAAATAAGTACCTCTTCCCCCTCTTGTACTGCCTGCGTATCCCCCAATGCTACGACTCCAGGAGATTTTTCATCAATTTTAAAAACAGCTATATCTTTCTCTTCGTCAAGTTTAACTAATTGCAGATCTTTCCGAACATAGTGTTCTATACCCTTCTCATCCGTTCTACTGTAGTAATTTATTGCGAGATGTTTTTTTTCTGCATCGGGAACCTGCTTATAAACATGGGCGTTAGTCGCGAATAAGCCATCTTTATTTATGAAGAATCCAGTGCCTCGAATCCCTCGCTTTATTTGAGTAGGATTGTTTGGGGTAGGATCAGGAATCGCGACATCAATATAGCCGATTGCCCGGCGATTGCTTTCGATTATATGACTATTATCGAAACCTCTTTTGAAAATGTTATACATAGTTTTTCTTTTTTAGATTCTCGATACGCTCTATAACATAGCGTGCTTTACCGATAGCCCATTGCTGACCAGATGAATTATATTTCTCTTCATCTCCGCTATCCATCAAATACCAAACCTTTGCGCCACAAAGTATTCCGTTAACGATTTCGTCATGATCTGCAGCGAGAAAGGGTATGTCTAAAGAGCTTGCTGCAATTGCAGGAAGAAGATCGTATCGACTACCTGCATAACACAATGAGTTAGATGAGAAATCGACCGTCACAGTTGGAAACTTTTGAATAATCGCCAGCCTATCAACTGAAAGATGGCCCCCACTTAAGGCATTGGTCATTTCTTGGACCTTGACTTCTTCCACCAAGATAACGCTCTGGTTCGTGATAAAGGTTTGAAATAGTGTACCCGGGGCCTTCTTAATGAAAGCAGTTCCTGCGGCAAAGCTCATGGAGGAATTCCAGTCGCATTCATCTAACGTCTTGACTTTGTGAAGGACTTCACGTTCGTTTGAACCCTTTTCCATACAGAGTATTTTTGTCATAGTATTATACCGATTAATTAACTTTTACTCGCGCAGGGCGGATGACTTTCCCGCTCATCTCGTATCCTGCGCGGACTTCCTCTACTACGGTACTGCCCCGTCCATCTACTGCTTCGTACTTATGCGGATCAAACTGCTGTTCGGTGGTTACCATACGCTCAATCCCATGTTTTTTCAGAAGTGTCTGCCATTGCTTAAGTATCTGCCGAGCTCCTTCTAGCCAATCCTGTTTTGTGTCGGGAGGGGCGTGCTTCAACACCATCTCCAAGTTATCGATGATATCCGCCACCTCTAGTATCATCCGCTCGTTGGTAAAAGCGACGACTTCCGCCACGCGCTTTTTTTCATCCTTGCGGTAATTTTCAAAATCAGCCTGCGCCCGCTTCCAGTTATTCAGATGCTCTTCGGCTTTACTCTGCGAAAGTTCTAGTTCAGTTTTTTGCGGTTCTTGTTTCATGTTTTTACCCATTATTCCGATGCCTTATCGAGCGCTTCCGAGGCATAGCGCGCCAATCCGATATTTTTGCGGTAATCCATGCGCGTAGGACCAATAATCGTAAGAGTACCGATATTGCCGTGCGGCAAACGATGGCGAACGACAATGACCGTTTCATCCTGAATGTTCCTCAAGGGGTTTTCCCGCCCAATGAGAATGTTGAAGTTTTCCATCGCTGAATTCTCATGAAAGAACTCCCGTTCCATCCGTTCAAACATGTTGTCAAAGTGATCAAAGAAATCAGCCAATTGAAACATGCGATTGAACTCCCTGAATTCGGGAAACTCCATCAAGCTTGAGAGGCCGGTCTTATAAAAGTCATTGCTTCGCTCAACGTTTGCAATAACCAAACTTTCGGAAAGTTCTTGTAATGCCTGGGCTGCGTTGCGACTTAAACCGCGAGGGTCATCGCCGGCGTCAGAAATTGCCTCGTCGATTTTCCGCTTCGCTCTGGGATCGACGTCATAGTGTCCGGTATTGACCAATCGATTTACAAACCAGCGATATCCCTTATCGGTGGGAATGCGCCCGGCGGACGTATGGGGCTGATAGATTAATCCTGCCTCTTCAAGCGCCTGCATTTCGTTGCGAACGGTGGCAGAACTGGCATCAAAAATCGCTTTGCGCGATACTACGGCCGATCCGACTGGCTCTGCGGTTTTTACATACTCACGGACTATGAAATCTAGGAGTTGTTCTTGCCGGTTACTCAACATAACTCCCATTCTAGCAATTAGCACTCTCATGTCAAGAGTGCTAATTTACTGTAGCCCTCGTCCCCATCTACTTGCTCCGTGTCATTGGTCCCAGACAGGCCGTGTCGTCCCGTTGCTACGGGACGCACTATAACTCGTTCGCCGTGGGCGAACTCCGTGAATGCCTGCGTAGGGAACAATGACACTACGCTTATTACCGATGTGCGTCAGCCTGCCTGCCGCAGGCAGGCGCAGTGGACCATATCTTTTTGAGAGGGTTATCGGACCCGCCTTGGGCGGGGAGATACAGACATCCCGACAGTAGGAGGGAATGTCGTATTCGAAAAAAGGTATGGCCACGGAGCGGTCCAAGGGCGTTGGTTTTATGCTACAATACGTGCATGATGAACGGGCTCAAGAAACTCTGGAAAACACTTGGTTCTGGGTTAGTGGCAGGTGGCTCTGATAACGATGCGTCTGCCATTCTCACCTACTCCATTTCTGGAGCTCGCTTTGGATTTTCCCAGTTGTGGTCGGTGGTATTTATTCTTCCTGTTATGGTTGCCGTCCAGGAGATGAGTGCGCGTATCGGCGCGCTGTCGGGTTGCGGTCTTGCCGGCAATATGAAACGCCACTATCCCCTCTGGCTCTTAGCATTTGTCGCGGTCATTATTGTGGGGGTTAATATCTTTAATCTCGGGGCAAATATCTACGGTATGGCAGGTGCACTTAATTTGCTTTTACCAATCCGGGTTGAAATCCTTGCGGTCATCGTTTCGGTTATGGTGCTTCTTATGACGGTGCTCCTGAAATATCACCATCTGGTACGCGTCTTTAAATGGGTGGCACTTTCGCTCGGCGTCTATATGTTGGCCTTTTTTGCCGTAGACGCGCCGTGGCGAGACATCCTCCGGCACGCATTTATTCCTTCTGTTTCGCTGAATAAAGAGTTTCTTCTTGTGCTGTTTGCGGTTGTCGGCACGACACTTTCCCCTTACTTGTATTTCTGGCAGGCAAGCGAAGAAGCGGACGAAATCCGGCAAGGCAATCCGCGTATCCAAGTATGCCGGTTCCGCACCGTCCCGCCCAAAAAATTGGGTGCGATTGAATTTGATACGGCATTTGGAATGATCTTCTCCAACGTCATTTCATTTTTTGTCATTGCCCTGACGGGCGCTACCCTATTTTCCGCAGGCGGCAGTGGTATCGAGACACTTCGCGCCGCCGCTGATGCGCTTCGGCCATTTTTGGGCGATTATGCCTACCTTTTATTCACCGCCGGCATTGTCGGGTCCGGTATATTGGCAATTCCCGTGCTTGCGGGTTCGGCAGCATATGTTCTGGCAGAGGTGTTCAACTGGCGCGGTAGTTTGGATCACCAATTCGGTGAAGCGCGAGAATTTTATGTGGTGCTCATTCTTGCCACCGCCGCAGGGTTGACGATTCCCTTTCTTGGCATTGACCCGGTACGCGCGCTTTTCTACACTGCAGTGTTAAACGGGTTTGTCGCCCCTTTGCTTATCTTATTTATCATCAACATGGCCAACAACCCCAAAATTGTCGGGTCACTGGTATCTAGGCCCATAGTCAATGCCCTAGCGTATCTGGGATTTTTTATCATGACCGCAGGCGCCCTATTTGTTCTCATCGCCTAGAACATGCTGAAATTCTACAATACACTGACGAAAAATATCGAAGAGTTTAAACCGCGTGGTCAGCGAGTAAATATGTTTGTTTGCGGTCCAACAGTGTACGACTATGTCCACATTGGCAATGCCAGAACATTTGTCGCATTCGATGCCATTGCAAAATACCTGCAGTATCGAGGGTACGAAATGTTGTATCTCCAGAATATTACCGATATCGATGACCGGATTATTGATCGCGCACAACAACTTAAGACCGAGCCCTCGGCTGTTGCTACAAAATATGAAGAGGAATTCATGACCGATATGAAGGCGCTCAACGTGACTGCGGTTGATGTGTATGCCCGTGCAACCGATCACATCGAAGCAATCATCAAGCAGATTCAAGTGCTCATGGATAAAGAATTCGCGTATGAGATACGCGACGGTATTTACTTTGACCTTTCGAAATTCCGCGACTACGGTAAACTTTCCGGTCGCACTACCCTCCAGGCCGATGACGCCGTTTCGCGCATAGACGAAAACCCGGAAAAAAGAAATCGCGGTGATTTCTGTCTCTGGAAACGGTCAAAAGATGGTGAGCCGCGGTGGTCAGCCCCGTGGTTTGACGGTCGCCCCGGTTGGCATATCGAAGATACTGCTATTACAGAAACATTCTTCGGGCCGCAGTACGACGTGCATGGAGGCGGAAGAGATCTCATTTTTCCCCACCACGAAGCCGAAATCGCCCAGCAGGAAGCCGCTTCGGGCAAAGTCCCCTTTGTGCGCTATTGGATGCATGTTGGTTTTTTGGAGATGAAGGCGACAAAAATGTCTAAATCGCTTGGTAACTTTTCCACCGCGCGCAACGTGCTGAAAGAGTATCCACGCGAGGCAATCCGTTTGTATTTATTGAGCGCACACTATCGTTCGCCTCTTGATTTTTCTGACACTGCCCTAAAACAGGCGGAGGCCGGTATGATGCGCATCGGAGAATTTCTTCAGAGAATTAACTTCCTGGAATCAAAAGGGATGCTCGCTCTGGAAATGGATCCTGGTTTCAGTATTCAGATCGAACAGATGAAATCTGCAATTGAAGAAGCGCTCGACAATGACTTTGACACCCCGAAAGCGATCGGGATTCTCTTTGATCTCATCCGCGTTGGCAACCAGCATTTGGACGCAGAAACCCTGGGTGTTGGCGGAGGCAAAAAGATGCTCGATGCACTTGCTCTCTTTGACTCCGTGCTCGGCATCGTACCGCATGTCAGCGTTGAACTGCCACCACACGTGAAAAAGCTCGTTACCGAGCGCCAACATGCAAAAGATGAGAAGAATTACCCTCTTGCCGACCAACTGCGCCAAAAGATTGTTAATCTCGGTTACCAAATCGACGATACCCCCTACGGTCCGCTGGTGAAGAAAGTACGGTAGCCACATCTAATCCACCCGCTCTCCACTTTTCCTCTTGTCACAGCGTAGCTGCCTGGCATAATGCCAAGCGTGGCCGACTTCAATAACGGACAACTTCCCCCGCAGAATATCGACGCGGAAAAGTCACTGTTGGGCGCACTGTTGATTGATAAAGAAGCCATCAATAAAGTGGTGGATTTTTTGCGTCCGCAGGATTTTTACAATCGTAACCACCAACTTATCTATGAGGCGATTGCTGCGCTTTTCGACCGCCGCGAGAACATCGATCTCTTAAGTTTATCCAATAAACTGACCGATATGGGGCAACTGGATGCCGTCGGCGGGGTTGGATATTTAACCTCCCTTGCCAACTCCGTGCCAACCTCTGCCCATGTGGCAACCTATGGACACATTGTTCAGCGTAAGAAAACCCTTCGCGATCTCATTGATACCGCCCACCATATTATCGGCCTCGGCCATAAAGAAGATGACGACTTAGAAAACATCCTTGACGAAGCCGAACAAAAACTTTTCAGTGTTTCCCAGCAAAACATCAGTAAAGCATTTGCGCCTCTTCACGCGGGCCTCAATGAGGCCATGGATCGCATCAGCAATCAGGACAGCGGTATCTTGCGAGGATATGCGACCCGTCACCGACGCTTGGATGATATGTTGGGCGGCTTACAGAAATCAGATCTTGTCATTGTCGCCGCGCGGCCCTCGGTCGGGAAAACGTCATTTGCGGTTGATCTCGCCCTCCGTGTTGCCGAACAGGGCGTTTCGGTGGGTATTTTTAGTTTAGAAATGTCGATGGATCAAGTTATCGACCGCTTTATCGCGGTGAAATCGGGCACTAGTTTATGGAAATTACGGACGGGACGCCTCTCACACGAGGGTGAGTACAACGATTTCCTGCGCATCACCAATGCGATCAGCGAACTCAAATCATTGCCGCTGTTTGTGGATGACGCCTCCTCGGTTAACGTACTCCAGATGCGTGCGATGGCACGCCGACTGCAGGCCGAGCATGGATTGGGCCTCCTCGTTGTTGACTACCTCCAACTCATGATGCCTACACAAACACGATCGAGCGACTCTATG
>JBBUGO010000004.1:0-12136 GCA_038056025.1 Patescibacteria group bacterium | reverse complement strand
ACCTCCAACTCATGGGGGCACGGAAGAACTATGATAGTGCGGTACAACAGGTCACGGAAATCTCCCGCGGACTCAAGGGTCTTGCGAAAGAGCTTAATATCCCTGTCATTGCCGTCTCGCAACTATCACGCGCCGTGGAAAGCCGCGATGGCCACCGCCCGAAGCTCTCCGACCTCCGTGATTCCGGCTCCATTGAGCAAGATGCGGACATCGTCATGTTCATCCATCGTGAAGATAAAATTAATTTTGCCAAGGCACAGGAGGATGGTAAACTCAACATAGCTCAACTCGTCATTGCAAAGCACCGCAACGGGCCGACGGGTGAGATTGATTTCCACATTGATCCCGATAGTTTACGGTTTCTTGAGGTAGAGTATGCAAGAGAACAAAAACAAGCAGAACCGCAGGATATTTCGTTTTAGTTCTTCCTTCGCAATCTTTATGCCAGACAGGCCGTGTCAGCGTGTCCAGCGACACGCTGCACTATTACTCGGCTCGTGTCCTGTTAGAAACAGGAACCGTGCCACTCGCCTCCGTGAATACCTGCGTAGGTATGAAGATTGCTTCGCATAATTCACATAATCTAAGAAGCTATGAATCCGAGATTTAAACAACTAGTCAAATTATTTCAGAAACTTCCCGGCGTGGGACCACGGCAGGGAGCGCGTTTTGTGTTGTCGCTGTTGGATCGAGATGACTCTGAACTGAAAGAGCTTGGCACTGCCATTGTTGACTTAAAAAAATCCATCCATTTTTGCCGCGAATGCTTCAACGTTGCAGACGACCACCTGTGCACCGTGTGCAGCGATGCACGCCGCAACCACGCCACGCTTATGGTTATGGAGAAAGTGACAGACCTGGATTCGATGGAAAAAACTGGTCTCTATAAAGGCCTCTACCACGTGTTGGGCGGAACGATCAATCCGGTTAATGGTGTGGGCCCGGATAAACTGCGGTTGAAAGAGTTATCCTCGCGTGTCGCTTCGCTTCAAAAGAAGAATGGTCCCCTTGAACTCGTACTGGCAACCAACCCCACCACCGAGGGAGAGACAACTGCGCTCTACATCAGAGAATTATTTAAAAAGAGTAAAACGGTGACCATCACCCGCCTGGCGCGTGGTCTTTCATCTGGTTCGAATCTGGAATACACCGACGAAACGACGCTGAAAAATGCTCTAGAATATCGTAAGTAATACATTCGCTTTGCACGTTCAGCCTTCTGCCTTCAGTATTTCCTCGTCTTCACTCGTCAACTAGCTCAGTATTTCGTCGCCGGAGTTTATACTGAAGAATTGAAGTGCTCCTCAAAAACAAGAGGGCTATACCTCGTAAGATATAGCCCTCCTACAGCGCCAAGAACCGCCTGACGTTCTCGAGCGCCGTTTGCCAAGGACTCTTTCTTCTCTTTCCAAAGTAGTCCCGCCTGGGTATTTCCACGGTATGGCCGACCAGGCAGGAGAGAATGTAAATCTCTTCTTTCAGCTTTGGCTGGTCGTCGTCCACAAAGAGCACTCTTACCTCGCCCAACTGCGCACAGTACGGACAAACCATCCTACTAACCTCCGTGACTAACTATGCCATAAATAATCTAGAAAGCAAAAACCTCGCTAGAGCGAGATTTTTGTGATGCGGATTTCGGTATACGGCTGGCGATGACCTTTCTTTTTCCGCTGGCGAGTTTTGCTTTTATATCGAAACACCATTTTCTTTTCGCCTTTGCCGTTTGAGAGCACTTTTGCGGTTACTACCGCGCCTGGCACTGTGGGAGTTCCCACGGTTGCGTCCTTGCCGTCAGAGGTTAGCAAAACATTATCAAAGGTAACTTCTTCACCAGTTGACTCCAGTTTCTCTATGCGCAAAACGTCTCCCTCGGAGACCTTGTACTGCTTCCCGCCAGTTTTAACTATGGCAAAGTTCATATGTTTATAGCTTAAATAGCATAACAAAATGGCTGTTTTTCGTCAATTTTGAGATATTGACATATCTAATACAATCTGCTATAATTATAACTACAAGCTGGCATAGGGCCAGTTTTGCTCTTAGAAAATGGAGGGATACCAATGAGCATCGCTCAAGCTGCTGTTCCGGCTGCTGTGCAGCCGATCCCCCTGCAGCGTATCTGTACCGATACGGACGCGCTCAAGGCGTGCCCGGGTCGTTTCGGAATGTGCCGGTGGAGCTTCAGGACTGCGTCGGGTTTCGTGCCTGACTTGGCCACGCTCTACGAGCAGGTGCGCGGATCCACAGTGGATACCGAGTACCCGCTCACCAAGAGTGAGGTGCTCTCGATGGAGCTGTGCAAGTCGTGTTCGCACGAGCACCGGTTCTTGAAGTACGGGATGCAGACCTTCCCGACTTCGGTCACGCTCAAGCTGATGGAGAGCTGGGCGGAAAACAACGCCCAGGGCAAGGAGTTCGAGCAGCAACGACGGCGCCAGCAGGAGGAAGCCGTGCAGAGAAGGATCGTCAACACTGCGTGGCGGCGCACGGACGACAAGGGGTTCGTGAACGAGACCCTCGCCACAGCGCCCCATCGTCGTGAAGGCCCGCACCCCAAGTACCGCGACCACACCCTGGAACGCCAGCACTTCCTGCTCCGCAAGGAGTGCGAGGACACCCCGGTCGCGCCGTCCAAGTCCCGCAAGCGCAAGAAGGCCAAGGGCGGGGACCAGAAGAACCAGCGCGGCAAGCGCCACTAGTCCCCACGAGGAAAGCCGACTGACCGTTACCACAAGCCGCACACACCCGTGCGGCTTTTCTCTTGGAGAAAAAGCTGTTATACTAGCCAATCGAATGGCCCTGTCGTCTAGCCCGGTCTAGGACACTGGATTCTCATTCCAGTAACACGGGTTCAAATCCCGTCGGGGCTGCCAAGACCCGAAGCTTACAACTGCTTGTGAGCGTTAGGGATTTGAAAGCCGGAGCGATGTGATTCGACTAGTTGAGGAGAATCACCGCGAGGCCAGGGCACTTGAACCCGAGCTGGCGGAAGACAGTGAGAGGTGAAAGCAAATCCTGTCGTGATTGCCATAAGAGATGTGTTCGTAATATGAACGAAGATACAAACAAGAGAATGGAAAAATCTCCTACAGCCAGGGAGGGGCTGGTCAGCTATTTAAAATCGCTTTCAATGGATAACTCATTGGACAGAGAGGTTGTTGAACTACTTAGCAAAGCGGTAGTAGAGAAAACGGATGGCCCAATTATCGCAACGCAAGTGATAGAGCTTATTAGCGCGAGGTATGCTCAAACTAAAAAAGATAAAACTAAAGGGATTTAGAGGGATCCTGGCCGAGAAGGAGTTAGATCTGACAGATCAGGCGGGTGCGCCCACTTCGTTTTCGTTGTACGGAACCAATAGCACGGGTAAGACTTCATTCGTCGACGCATTAGAGTGGCTCTTATCGAGTGACAGTAAAATTAATTGGCTGCAGCGCGAAGATGCAAAGGCCAAAGCGTATCCGCATCAGAATGCGACAGCGGGGCAAAGTTTTGTCGAGCTTACGTTTTCAGACTCCGAGGGAAGAACCACAACGCTGCGTAAAACGTTCGACGAAGCGCATCCGAACTCGCCTGTACTTTCATCGGAGGATGATTTTAATCACCTATACTCGACCTTCGTCATCAAGCCGTACCTCCGCTACATGGAGGTCATCGATTTTGTATACAACCAGACTGGTTCGAATAAGTACCGTTTGTTGGCCGACTGGATGGGCTTTGAAGAGGAGCTGGAATTCCAAGAGAAAATCGTTCTGAAGGTTTTGCCTGGTATCACTAAAGCAGGAGAGCTCCTTGATATTAAGGCTCTACAGCTCAATACTGCAATAAATGCGGTTATATCTGGTATACAAGCCCCGCCAAATACCCGGTCGGCCAGTGAGAGCGATGTAGTGGCTTTCGTCAACAAAGTTCTGGCGGCCAATGCACAGCAGGCCGTTTTTGCGGCCAATGAAGTTGAGGATGCCGCAGATAAGATTAGTGTTGGTAGTGTCACATCGGAAACGACCAAGAAGCTAGTCGCTCTTTCTAATACAAAGACTGGTCTAGAGCTTGTCACCTTCAACCCGACTATCGGAGAGCACTGGAGGGCGTTTGCAGCGGACACAGTCACCTTCCTTAAAGAAAAAGATGTTATATCAAAACTTAACTCCATCTCATTGTATGAGAGGGCCGCGCAGGTTGTTGGAGTGGGTGATGGTGATGCTTGTCCATGCCCTGTTTGTGGGACGAGTTGGGAGCGCACAAAGCTTGGCGAGCATATCAGAAGTGAGCTAGCCACCCTCTCCGAGCTTCGAGAACGCAAGAAAAAACTCGAAGGTCATCTTGATGGCTTGCTGGCTGAGATAAGACAGGAGTTGACAAATTTACAGCTCGTAAAAGATTCCCACTACAAGAGCGCAAAGACCCTGGTGATGGGGGCGACTGAAGATAAGCTGGTTACGTACCTTAAGCTAATGGGCGATGCGCAGACCGCTGGATTGAAGGGACTTGGGATGGTTGGTGGGATAGATATTCCAGCAGACACCTACAGAGAGCTGACCACAGAGAGAGACGCTCTTATTGCAAAAATAAAAGATGCAATCCAAGCCATAAGGCCATCCGACGAAGATGCGAGGCGCGCGAAGGACTCCGCCACTCTAAAGGTGCTGGGTACTAATTGGAAATTGCTCGAGGAGGTTACTCGCGAGCGAACGTTCTTTGTAGAGGAGTCGGTGAAGGTGATGACCGTATGCCAGAAGCTCACCGATGCAATACAAGCTGGTGTTACTTCCCGTTTCACCTCTATTTCAAGCGACATTGGAAAGTATTTTGGTATTCTCAGGCCAGACAAGAAGATAACCGATATCGAGATTGTTCTTAAGACTGAGAGCACTGGAAGGGCGGCTGGCAGGTCTGCCGAAATCCAGCTTTCCTACTTCGATGTGCAGGTAAAGCCAGCCTATAAAGTTCTGAGCGAGTCCCTCCTCAACAGTCTTGGACTCGCAATTTATCTCGCTTGCGTAAAACGATTCAACAGCGAGGCCCGCTTCATCGTCTTGGACGACATCATGAACAGTCTTGATATCTCGCATCGCGATACAATCCTGCAGCTCATTAGGACTGAGTTCTCTGATTACCAAATTGTACTACTTACGCACGACGGCTACTGGTTCGACAGGGTGCATCGCGAGTTTCCTTCCTGGAACTTTAAGAAAATTCTTAGTTGGTCGTATGCGGGAGGACCACTCATCGATATAGCGCCTGAGACCCTTGCCGAGGTCCAGACGATATTGGGAGACGAAACCCAGGCGGTTGACGCTGCTAGAAAGCTTACGCTCTACGTTGAGGGGCGGCTTTCAGAATTGTGCGAAAGCATAGAAGCAAAAGTCCGGTTTAATTACTCAGGCAAGAAGCCGCCCACGATGAGCGAGTTACTCGATGGATTGGGTGGTCAGCTGAAGCAGCTAAACAAAGGAGTTACTATTCACCCCGCATTTACGGCGCTTAACGAGATAAAGCTCTCTGAGCCAGTTATGCGGAACTTCGTGTCTCATGCGCGTACGAACACTCCGGCTGGTCTAAGCGCCGAGGAAGTGCGCCTAGCCCTCACGCGGTGGATGACGTTCGAGAAACAGGTGGTTTGCGAGACCTGTCACACCGATATTCGTAAGATTGCTAACCGTGACAACGCTTTCGAGTGCGAGCAGGGTGAGCTACGTCTCGTTCGAATGACTCCGCCTGCAACAATGGAATAAGTCCCCCTTATCCTCTTGTCTGCGACTTCTCGGAGAGGCATGTAGCATAACGCCCTACCCCTTCACCCACCCCCCCGTCTGCCGTACGAGCAACTCCCCCTTCCGCTCCGGTTCCGCCATAATTTCCTCCACGATACGCTCCATGCGCATCCCTTGAGAACCTTTTACTAAAATAATGTCCCCTTCTTGAACGAGTTCCTGTACCTTGGGCTTTGCCGCCTCCGACGTATGGAATTGGAACACACTACCGCTTGGCATCTTTTTCTCCGCTGCCTCTGCAATCAGTTTTGCCTTCTCGCCTACGCAGACGAGCACGTCTACGACGCCTGCGACCACTTCGTCCCCTACTTCCTCGTGCGCTTGGATGCTGTATTTGCCCAACTCAAGCATGTCGCCTAAAACAACAAGTACGCGAGTTGTTTTACCCTGAGTATTCCGAAGGGCTACAATTTCTTTGAGCGTTTCGAGTGCCACCCGCATAGAAGCAGGCGATGCGTTATAGGTATCGTCAATAATAGTTGTATTTTTAATGCCGGACAGAATACGTAGGCGTCCACGTGACGGCTGATACGATTCAATCGCCTGGCTTATTTCGATGAAATTCATGCCGAGCGTGATACCTACGGCGGCCGCAGCCGCCACTGCGTACGCTTGTGAACTTCCGAGTAAGCCCGCAATTTTTACCGGCACAAAACTTCCGTTATTATGAAGTTTAAATGCGATGCCTTCCGGCGCTCCGTTGATACCGTAGCGGATGGTGAAATTTGAAAATCCGATGTCCAGTCCGCCTGCCCGTCCGGCAGACGGGTCATGAGCGCCAAACGTGATAACTTGTCCCTGGGTCGCGTCTTTCATGGCAAGTACCCTGGGGTCGTCATGGTTGAGCACTGCGTGGTCATTGCTTGTCAAGTATCTGACAATCTCTGATTTCTCTCGCGCAACATGCTCGGCGTCTTCGTAGTATTCGACGTGCACGGGAATGTCGCCCACCGCGGTGACGACTGCAATGTGCGGACGGTATCGGCGCGCGAGCGCACGAATATCGCCCGGGCGATCAGCGCCGAATTCTAAAATCAGCACGTCGGGATATCGTCGCAGCAGAAAGAAACGCCATTTCGCGAGAACGAGCACCTTGAGCCAGAACCATGGGGTGCCGCCGCGTTCGTAATATTCATCAGCCCAGTCGCCTAAAATTGTCAGCGGTACGCCAAACTCATTATTTAAGTTGCCCTTACTGGCGCGCGTGGTTAGTCCCGAATGACGAACCACGGCCGCAATTGCTTCTTTCGTTGATGTTTTGCCCACGTTGCCCGTAACGGCGATAATCATGGGACGAAAACGAGCAATATAAAAACGAGCAAGTACTGCGAGTAGGAATTGAACGATGGTTTTCATTACAACTTCCGAGTCGGCGGGACGTTATAGTATTGAATAAGGAATTGGCTGATTTCCCGAAACACCGGAGACAAACTGTCCGCGGCGAAGGTTACACCTTTGGGACGATCTACTTTGATCATCACCACAAAGCGCGCTCCGTGCCCCGGTACAAAGCCAAGAAAGTTATGGATAAACTCATCTTCGAGATATCCACCCTTACTATCAGGAATCTGGGCAGTACCGGTCTTGCCAGCTACATCGTATCCTTTTATCCGCGCCTTATCAAAACCCTTGTCGACGACGCTGATAAGCATGGATTGGAGCTGGTAGGCTGTCTTTTCTGACATGGGAATCCCGACTACCTCCGGCTGTGTCATAATCTGATCTCCATTTTTCTGGAGCACGTTCTCCACAATAAAGGGCCTCATAAGTTTGCCCCCGTTGGCAATGGCGCTATAGGCGGTAATAAGCTGCAACGGGGTCACGGCAATACCCTGTCCAAATGATGCGGTGAGGTGATTAATCTTGCGGCCGCTGTAGAGGTTGGTAATGTCGCCATTAATTTCACCCGGCAGGTCAATGTTGGTGCGTTGGCCGAATCCCATATTAATAATGTAGTCCCTAAACTTTTCATCGCCAATGAGATTTTCGACAAACATGACCCCCGTGTTCAATGATTTTTCGAGCACCTGGGTCATGGTATTGGTGCCGTGTGCCTGACCGTCATAATTTTTTATGGGAAATCCTGATACCTCAACCACGCCCGGGTCATAGTAGGTAGTGGTGGGAGTAATTTTCTTGCTATCAAGCCCTGCGGCCATCGTAATGGGCTTAAATGACGAACCGGGTTCAAAAATTGCTTGGACGTTTGAGTTGAGAAACGCTTCCGTGCTAGCATCCCGATACGTGTTGGGATTAAAGGAAGGCCGATCTGCCATGGCAATAATCTTGCCGGTGGTTGGATCCTGCACGATGATGCTACCGTTGGATGATTGGAGGCCCCGGAGCGTTGTGTCGAGGATCTCTTCAATAAACGTCTGAACATTTTTATCTATCGTCAGTACAATATCGCCGGGCTCAACCGTTGCCACATCTTTCTGCTCGGTACCCGACCAAAAGTGAGCGAATAAATCCCATACCCCGATGCGTTCGACGATATCAGCTGAACGCACTCCTGATAGTTGCGGCTCATAGGAGGACTCCACGCCATACTGTCCTCGACGGCTGTTCTCATCGTAGCCGAGAAATCCCAGCACATCTGCCGCCAGCGTATCGGTGGGATAAAAACGGTCGGTCTCATACATGACATTGACGCCGCGATGATCCATGCGCTCCACTCCTATCGCTTGTTCGGGGGTTAAGCGTAGGCCGATGACCCGCACCGCGTCCCTGCGTGTAGCGATGGCTTGGACAATCTCACCAGGAGCAACACCAATAACGCTTCCGAGTTTTTGCGCGATATCAGGGGACTCTTCAATGGAAATGCGAGTCGGTACGATATAAGCAAGGGGAAATTTTTTGTTGGTTGCCGCAAGATGGGTGTTGCCGTTTTTGTCCGTGAGATAGATGCTTCCACGCGCCAGTATGCTGGCCGCCCGTTCGGTTTGCACTGCCGCCGTTTTGGCATAGCGATCGTGCTCCCTATACGCGAGTGTAAAAAGCCGCTGCCCAATAAATCCAAAAGCAATGAGGACGATGCCAATAAAAATATGTACGCGCAGGGTAGCGGCTCTTTTAACCATGGAAAAATAGCTAATCGCCTATAGCATATAGCGAATAGCCGTATGAATTCAAACGAAGACCGAGAGACCCACTACCGGCGAAGGGCTACGCCCTTTGACTCAAATAGATGCACGGCGCCAGACGCAGGCACCATGTTGTGCCGTTGGGCAAACTGAATGAGATCCAGCGTATCGCGATTTTCCGAATATTGCGCTTCCAGCGCCCCGTTGCGCTCATTGACGGCCGCCACTTGCTTGCCGAGCTCGGCATTGCTGAAATGCAGTGCCGCAACCGTGTTGGCAAAATATACATAGGCGGCAAAAGCGGCAATCATGGCTACAACCAGAAAAGCGTTCAGTTTGGCTGTCGGATATGCCAAGAGAAGTCGCACCGAGACAGATGATGCGCGCGGCAAAACGGCAGACAATCGAGAGTGATTGCGCGCAATCGGTTCATAGTCACAAAAAAGCGCTTCGTAATACGTCACGTACCTTGGCCGGGGCATTCCTACCCTGCCCAGTTAAGCTATAAATTCTAAATCCTAATATCGAAATCCGAAACAATATCAAAGCTCAAATAAAGGAATCTTCGAAACAGTTCTGTATTTTGGGTTTTTGATCATTTGTATTTGTTTAGAAATTAGATATTAGAAATTGGAGCTTTTTGGGTTTTGATTAGGTGCTTCGCAGTAGGTTCCGACGGAACAGCGGAACCTACAACGAAACATCCAATCTTTCAGCTATCTTCATTTTTGCCGAACGTGCTCTGGGATTCTTTTCTATTTCTGCCCAGCGCGGACGGATCGTGTCTTTCGTCACCCATTTAATGACCCCTCGTGCGACATTCTCTTTAAACACCTCGCGCACCGCTTTGTCTTCCATCCCCTGGAAAGAGATAACGACAACTCTTCCACCGGGCTTTACAGCATCAATTGCCGCTTGTACTCCGCGACGCACGTTGGATAGCTCGTCGTTGACTGCAACCCGCAATGCCTGGAACGTCTTGGTGGCATAGTGGATTTTGCGATGCTTGTACCATTCCGGCACAGCTTGTCCGATAACTCGCACCAGATGTTCGGTGGTTGTAATCGGGGCCTGATGTCGTTCTTCTACCATGGCACGGGCAATCTGCTCCGCAAACTGCTCCTCTCCGAATTCTTGGAGAATCTTTACCAGCTCTCTTTCGGTTGCTGTGTTCACCAATTCAGCCGCTGTCTGCTTACCTGACTCTGGATGGAAACGCATGTCGAGTGGTTCATCATGCTGAAAAGAGAAACCCCTTCCGCTTGTTTCGTAATGCCACGATGACAGACCGAGATCGAACAGAACACCATCGGGGACGACACCTTGTGCGGCAACAATCGTTGAGAGGTTCGTGTAGGTGTCGTTGACCACCACGGCACGATCTCCGTACGATGTGAGCGCTTCTTTTCCAGATCGGTACAGTTCCGGATCCCATTCGATACCGACGACTCGAACATCGGGAAACTGTTCCAAGATTGCTTTCGTGTGTCCTGCCCCATTCAGCGTTGCGTCCACTATCACGCTTCCTGGCGCAATCCGAAGGTACTCGATAACTTCCTGTAAAAGAACTGGCGCGTGTTTGCTCATATCACTCCCAATTCGCCCAATTTTTCGGCAATGCGATCAGAATTCTTTTCAATCTCGGCCTTGTAGTTCTGCCACCGTGTCCGATCCCATATCTCAAGCCGAGTGTGAAGCCCCGCTACTACAACTTCCTTTTGCAGCCCTGCATACTGTTTCAAATATTCAGGAACAAGGATTCTCCCCAACGCATCGAATTCCACTTCAACTGCGCCGGAAAGGAGCAATCGTGTGAAAGAGCGTGTATCTTTCTGACCCATGGGTAGATTCGCCACTTTTTCAGCGAGAACCTCCCACTGGGCTAAAGGGAAAACAAATAAGCAGTTATCGAGTCCCCTAGTCAGAATCGCACCCTGTTCACCAAGCTCTTTCCTGAATTTTGAAGGAATTGCTAGGCGTTTCTTGGAATCGAGATTGTGTTGGTATTCCCCAATCAGCATAGAAAGTGAAGCAGTAGCGGAATCCCGCACTAAAAATGACTTATTTTCTAGTGCGTTGGGTTATCCACAGTTTCCTTGAGTTATACCACCTTTATCCACAATCTACCACCACGCCCCAATTGTACATCTCGTATATCCACTATGGCAATGTTGATAACCACAAACTAAAAACAGCCGGAATGGCTGTTTTTGGGGTTAGTGGGCGCACCTGGATTCGAACCAGGGGCCTTTGCAATGTGAATGCAACGCTCTAACCAGCTGAGCTATGCGCCCAAGCTACACTCCCAACTTATTAATTAATTTTTCATGGGGCCCTTCCAATAATACCCGTATAAAGCGATCAAACATCGTATAGCGATATTCAAACTCATCTAAATCCATGACGCCTAATTTTACCTCTTTCCCTATATCGGCTTCAAGATTTTTTAGAAATACGCCGATGCGACGGCGACTGATATCATCTCCAACGATAAATAAGTCGGTGAGCACGCTTTCGTTGCGCACGTCTCGGGTGTTGATCAGAATGCCTGCCGCTATCGCCAACTTCACACGTCCTAACCGCGCGATGTTGCGAATCATCTGATCGCGCTCATCGGATGCCGATTTCAATACCAGCGCGCGCAGTTCTGCAAAGAATTCGAAGTCGGGATTGAGTGAATAAAACGGGCCGCGTCCTTTTGTGGGAGCAGATGGCTGCGCAGGGACGATGCCTTTCGTCACGTCGGGCTGTAGCGCGGGGTTCTTTTTTCTTCCTTGTGGTGCCATACTCATTGCTTGATCACCGCTCCTATTTTACGGAGCAGTGCTAATTCTTTTTGCACCGCATCAAGCGGCTCGCGCGTGCGCTTGGCAAGTTCACTCATCGCAAACCCCGTGGGATAGTTGCGAAAAAGAAACTTGAGCAACTTCACCCTTATTTTCGAGCCAAATAAGTTATCAAGTATAAACTTTGACATATCGCGAAGACATTCGTTAGAATGAAGCCAAGAGCCGCAAAGCCGGCCCTCGTGTCTCGGCCCGCTGGCCCAGAGTGTATACGAACATCTCCAAAAAGTCCACTTCCAAAAATTCCATGGAAAAAATCTATCTCCGCCCCAATGCACAGGAGGTTCTCATTAACAGCGCCGCCGCAGACGGCGCGCTTGATGCCTTTGCCTATCACAGCGAGAACAGCGAAACCGCCCGCAAACTGGGTACCCTGTACGTCATCGGCAATGTGCAACACAAACCCGATGATATGGCCTATGCCCCCAATCTC
>JBBUGO010000003.1:0-26280 GCA_038056025.1 Patescibacteria group bacterium | reverse complement strand
CGCACAGTATTGGCCATCCTCGAAAACTATCAAACCAAAGAAGGAACGGTAAGAGTTCCTAAAGCGCTTCAATCCTACATGGGCGGCTTGCAAGAAATAACCAGAGAATAGCGAGCTATGAAACTCGGAGGCATTAAAAGTCCGCACTACAACGACGCGGTAGCGCGCAGGCGCGAGCGTAGGAGAGATGTCGGACGTGGCGTCGTCTGGTTGCTTGCGGGAGGGCTAACGGGGACGCTGGCATACTGGGTACTGTTATCAGGGGCGTTTGCGCTCTATGATGTTGAGATCGCCGGTCTTGAGCGCGTAAGCAGCGAACAGGTGGGGAACTATGTTCAAGATGCGCGCACCGCGACTCTTTTTAATGTGATTCCCCTGGGAAATAATACGCTGTTTTTTGATAGTGGCACTGTCCGCGCGCGGTTACTCGCTGATTTTCCAGAAATTAAATCTGTACAGGTCAATCGCGAGCTGTGGCATCGCATAATTTTGACCATACAAGAACGCCAAGCCATCGGCATCTGGTGCTTCAAGGAAGTATGCCGCTATGTTGATGCCGATGGCCGTGCATGGGGTAACCCCTCCAGGTCCTCCGGTTCGCTGTTGTTGATTGTTGACGACGCTAAACACGAATCTGTGGATTTTATCGGCCCCAGTTTACTCAAGCCGGTTCAGCAAGTGGCCGATGAACTGACACGCCAGGGCATCGGCATTAAATCTATTGCTATTCCCGATAATCAATTTGATGATATCTGGGCGATAACTCATTTTGGATATCCGATTTATTTTAGTCGTACCCAGAGTATTCAAGATCAAGCGGAAGCGCTGAAAGTATTCCTGGAAAGTAAATCCCAGAACTACAATTTCCATCCGCAGTATCTTGATTTGCGTATTGCGGGAAGAGTATATTATAAAGACGGAGCCATTATCCCGACCCCTTGACTTTATGAAGGGATCTGCTATAATGGAAGCATCAGTTCTTTATACCTCCGACCCCTTCCTCCGGGGCTCGGAAAAAGCCAGTAACTACACGTCTTTTCCGGCCATTACAGTAATTCATTATATGGGCCGAGCGAACTGACATATCTTCTGCCCGAACCACGCCTAGGCGTAACGGGCTAAACTAGTGATAGTGAAGTTCTAGTGCTTGTTGGCTTTTTCCGGGCTCCGATCTCTCGCGAGCGGGGCTGTCGGCGACCTCTTGCCAGGTCGTTACTTGTCCCCGCGACTTGCGCGGGGTGAAGGGGTGATAGTGGTAACCTCTGTCCGACTTAACAGTCGGGAGCTTAACAGAGCAACCATATCCGGGGTGGCAACCTGGAGTCGAGAAGAGTAGTACTCTTCTGATCATACGCCCGGGTGCAGGCAAGAAGGCACCCGTTAGTTTTTTTCATTCCGGTACTTATCGCCGCCGCCGGCCTCATCCTAGGTCAGGCAGGGCTAAAAAGTTCTTGCGGACTCCCTGTGCGGTTTGGCAACTGCGCAGACCCGCAGGATGCGGTTGGCATTTACCCGCGGTAAAAATGCACGGCGGGTGTGGGGCTCATAACCCCTACCCCGCTGCACTCATACTGTTCCTTTCATCCATTCGTCCGTTTGCCTCATCGCGGCGTGCCCTAAAAAGTATGCCGCTTTTCTTTTTGTAAACTAGGAGACGAGCATTATCAGTCACCGAAAAGGATTTTCGGAGTCCCGAAGAGGGACGAGAAGAAGACGGCTCATCAGTAAGATGAGAACGTTGTGCCTTTTCGGGGACTGATAGGCGAGTCCTGTCTGGGAACAATGACACGGAGCGATGGGGGGTAACTATTTCAGCAATATAAGAGGCGCGGAACGGGGAAATTGTCGCTGTTCGTATTCAAGCGGAGTCAGGATTTTCACATTCCTGGCTTTTTGTTTTGCCGGGGTTGCCGTGTCGCTCATATACATAAACGTTTGCATAATGGCAGGCAACCCATCAATAGAATAATCCGATTGCCCATACACGTACGTAAGTCGTTTGGGTTTACTACGGAGTACTGACTGGGCAGTTGTAGTAGCGTCTGAAGCGTATGCCCGCGCGGTGTGGGCGTCCACAGCCCAAATGCCAAAGTAGTTTTCAAATCCCTGGGTGGCAAGCGCTACTAATAGCGCCGCCATAAGCACGCCACCCACAATACGCGCTTCTTTCATATAGTGCCGTCCGATGCCCGGAATATTAACGTGGGCCGCGTGTAGATCGCGTGTACCATACCATCGGCTGACAAATTGCATAAACCACAAGAGTCCTTCGGCGGCAATCAGCATAACTACCGGAACAAGGCCTAAGGCACGCAGAGCATCGGGAGCAGGTCCGCGGGTCAATGCCGAGGGGACGATGCCCACCACAAACCACGACAACAGCAACACCTGCATGGCTGAAAAATGTCCGTGGGTCTGTCGGCGCTTGATTAATTTAATCGTGCTTTTTACGAGACCCACCGCCGCAAGTGCGGCAAGGGGCCACCATAGCAATGGCTGATCGGCAATGCCATGGAGCCAATCGGGGTCTCCTCCGGTAAAGAGCATACCTACGGTTTGCAGAAATTGGGTAATGAATCGCGCCAAGCGTTCTGGAGCAAGCGGCGTATACGCGGTGGCGGTAGTCATCACCGCATCAGGATCGAGATAGAGATTGAAGCCCATCGGCAGCCACACAAGCAACATCACCAGTGACGCAAGCACGATGCCACGCACTATTTTATTGCGAACATGCTGGTAATCGTCTTTATTGAAATCTTTTTTCAGCATGTGCAGGTACGCCATAGTCGTCAGGACGGGAACGGCAAGAAATAACCAGAACCATGTATAGGAATACATCCCTAGTGCAAACAGAATGCCCGCCCCCGCAAACGCTAGGAAATTGACAGTGCTTATACCGCGCCAATATGCATAGAGTCCCCATGTTAAAAAGAGCGGCACCATAATTTCTGCAAATCCTGTGCGGGAGAATGTGACGTGCCACGGAGAAACTGCCAGCAAGAACGCGGCAAGCGACGCAATGCGAATATTGGTGAGCGTGCGGGTCAGCAGATAAAGACCAAGCACCGTGAGCGTGCCCGCAAGCGCAGGTATCACATGCAACGCCCACGGATTGTGCCCGAACTGTTTGATACTCCACGATTGCAGAGCGACAAACAGGGGTCCGCTGACAGCGTGTTGCGGAACTTGGGTCGCTTGGTTGCCCACGTAGGCCTCAAGCGGCGAAACGCCCGTTGGTATACGGGCGAGGTGATAGCCACGGAAAAACAGCGCCAAAAGGACGATGCCGGTGACGAGCAATATTTCAGTAGAGCGCTTCACGGATCTCTATAATTGTAGCATTGTTGTGACTTTTCTTGTCCACAGAGCCGTCTTTGTTCTCACGTAAATCCATCACATTCTCTCCATCTTATGTAAATATGCGACTGGATTTATCCTTTTCCCACAAACTCATCTGACAGCAGAGAAATCCATTATGAACGAGGAAATGGGGCCTGGTAACAAAGGAGTTTGGTCGACACGAACGGTGTCGGGAACCAAACTTTTGTCAGGCACATGACGAGTGAATGATAGGATTTCTTGATGGAAGATGCGCGCAGTGGGGAGAGGATAAATCCAAGAGCATATCGAGGTATAGTGTGGTATAATTTCTTTATGGCTGAAGCGCCCATGAACATCATGGAGCAGATTGCGCGTCTGGAACAAGAACTCCAGCAGAAACGTGCCCAAATCGGGGAACAATACAAAGCGCCTGCGACCAAGGAACTTCTCCGAGAAGTTGTAAGAGAGCGATTCCAGGCGGCAATGCCCGCAGGACAAGTGCCGTCATTTGCTCCTCCGCCCAAACCTGCGATGCTCGACAACATCTCCCAGGCGAAAGTGGAAGAACTCGTGGGGGTTGCATTCAATCAAAATCTTGAAGAAGCGATACAGCAAGCCATCGCAACCCACAACCCGGCGATTATTGACGCATTCCACGACACGATTGTTGATGAGCTCTACGACGAAATGCTGACGCAAAAAATGGTTCCCGAACTGCCAGCTTAGAGCATGTCTCCTCTTTTTCTCATTCTTTACCTACTGGTATTGACGGTGATCGTCATCGCCGCCTTCTTTATTGTTGGCGCGTGGCGCAGTCGCGGCGGCATTGCGCGTGGACTTGCGATGACGCTGTTACTCATCACCTTACCGAAGGGCGGAGGAGTCCAGGAAGCCGCCTCGCAAAAAACAGAAAAAGACCTCATCGGGGTGATGGAACAGTTGTTGAATTCTCTGACGAGCTTACATGCCGACGGGTGGAATAAATTTATTTACGGCGAACCCTATGTGGCGCTTGAAATGGGGGTACACCATATCGGCGAGGAAATTCATTTTTATGCAGCTGTTCCGAGGACGTATGCGTTGGTATTTGAAAAACAGGTGCATGGGCTCTACCCGGAGGCGCAAGTGGAGCGCGCCAAAGAATATAACGTCTTTAATCCCGGTGGCGTGACGGCGGGGGCGTACCTCAAACTCACCGGCTCCGAGATTATGCCGTTTAAAACCTATACCCAACTAGAGAGTGATCCGCTCGGACAAATCGTGACGGCGCTCTCCAAACTCCAGCGCGAGGGCGAAGGTGCGGCGCTCCAGGTACTGATCAGGCCCTCACACCGTAAAGATATCGCTGGACTCGCACAGAAGGTGGCGCAAGAAATGCAGCGTGGCAATCCGTTCCAAAAAGCGCTCACGCTAGCCAAGCGCGGCAAACCCGCCGTGTCCAAAAATACTCCCGCTATTCAGGAGCCGCCGCAGGTCGTGACGCCATTTGAAAGCGAGATTGTAAAACTGCTCCAGAGCAAGGCATCCCGTCCCCTATTTGAAACCAACATCCGCTTATTGGTATCAGCGGCGGACGAAACCCGCGCCGAACAACTATTCCAAGAAGTTACGGGGGCGTTTTCCCAGTTTTCACTTCCCGATCTAAACAACTTCAAGATATTCCGTCTACGAGACAGGGCACTCGAGACGCTGGCGTTCCGTTTTTCATTCCGTTTGTTTGATAAGAGTCAGACGGTATTCCTCTCAAGCGAGGAAGTCGCAAGTTTGTATCATTTCCCCCTGCCGACGACACAAGCGCCGCGCATCAAATCTCTTAAATCAAGAGCCGCAGAACCACCCGCGAACCTGCCCGAGCAGGGAGTCCTGCTCGGCATCAATCGTTTTCGCGGACAGGAGCATCCTGTACGCCTGACTGACGATGACCGGCGGCGGCATCTCTATATCATCGGACAAACGGGTACCGGTAAGTCATCACTCATGAAGCAGATGATTGCGCAGGACCTCCGCGCGGGCAAGGGATTGTGCATGATTGACCCCCACGGCGAACTTGCCGAGTATACGTTGTCACAAGTGCCGCGGGAACGTGGCGATGACGTGGTGTATTTCAACCCCGGTGACGTTGAACGCCCCATGGGACTCAACATGTTTGAAATTGATCCGAGCCATCCCGAGCAAAAGACGACGGTCATCAATGAACTGTTCGGCATTATTGAAAAACTCTATGACCTGAAAGTATCCGGCGGACCGATGTTTGAAAAATACTTCAAGAACGCGTGCTTGCTCCTGTTGGATGACTATGCCCACGATGTTCCAGTGCTCGCCGACATTTCGCGTGTGCTGGTGAATGACAAGTATCGTGCCGACAAACTCACGCGTGAGACCAACCCACTCGTGCGGGAATTTTGGCAGTTAGAAGCCGAAAAGGCCGGCGGAGACGCATCGTTGGCCAACATGGCGCCTTATGTATCGTCAAAAATAGACACCTTTGTATCCAACGAGTTTCTACGACCGATTATTAATCAAAAAAAGAGCGTGTTTAATTTCCGTGAGGTAATTGACAATCAAAAGATTCTTGTGGTGAACTTATCCAAAGGCAGAATCGGGGACATCAACGCCAATCTGCTCGGTATGATTATCAGCGGCAAACTGCTCATGGCGGCGCTCTCACGCGTGGATGTGCCGGAAGATCAGCGCAAGGACTTTTCGATCTATATGGATGAGTTCCATAACTTTACCACCGACAGTATTGCCACCATTTTGTCGGAAGCGCGCAAGTATCGGTTGAGTTTAGTCATGGCGCACCAATTTATGAAACAGCTTAAAGACACTATTCGAGACGCTGTAGTGGGCAACGTAGGGTCTATGGTGGCGTTCCGCGTGGGAGCCGATGATGCGGAGTTTCTTAAAAATCAGTTTGCGCCGATATTTACCGCACAGGACCTGCTTAACATCGATAATTTCAACGCGCATATGAAGCTATTGATTAACAACCAGACATCGCGGCCGTTTACGATTCAGACCGTGCAGGAAGAGCCGGGCGATGGTCCGTGGGCCGCATGGCTCAAAGACGCTTCGCGTATCCGCTACGGACGCTCCCGCCAGGAGGTTGAACAGGAAATACAGATGGGGTATAAGGAGATAAATCCTAAACCCTAATACCTAAATTCTAAACAAATTCTAATGATCAAATTCCCAAATACAAAACCGTTTTACGCATTTGTATATTTGAATTTAGATATTATTTAGGGTTTAGATATTAGAGTTTAGAACTTACTGGTATGCTTTCTCTTTCTCGTAAGGATGTTGTAGGGTCTCTCGTAACCGGCGTTACCGCCGGCGTTATTGTTTGGCAACTTGCGGTGCATTTGCTGGAGGCCCCTTCATGGTTAGGAGTCCCATTTACTGCGTTGCCAGTAGTCACGCCACTTCTCTGGATTATCGGGGTTGAACTCGGCCATTGGTTGGGGCGGCGATGGCATTTCTTTTCCCAGTTTGGGCGCTTTGTGGCCATCGGACTCACGAATGCGGCAGTAGATTTTGGGCTTTTTAATTTACTCTTTGCGGTCACAGGACGAAAACCAGGTTTATTTCTCTGGATTAATATTGTCACGTTCGTTGTTGCAGTCACCCACAGTTTTTTGTGGAATAAATTCTGGACATTTGAGAGCAACAGCACCCACAACGCGGGACGCGAGTTTGGAGCGTTTATATTGGTGAATGTCATCGCGCTTTGTTTTAATGTAGGAACGTCATATCTGACATTCCGTGAGCTTGTTGCTTTGGCAGATATTGGGGTTACCGTCGCCGCGAACATTGGTAAGGTGGCCGGTTCCCTGGTTGGCTTGATTTTCAACTTTGTTGGCTTTAGATTAGTGGTGTTTAAGAAATCTCACGAGCCGTTTGACGATCCCTATGTTGTATAGAAAATATCGACCGCAACAATTTGGCGATGTGGTAGGACAAGAACATGTGGTGCGCACGCTGTTGGGCGCGCTGGCATCAGGGAGAGTCGGCCACGCATATCTATTTGCCGGACCGCGAGGAACCGGCAAGACCACCATCGCGCGTATTTTTGCAAAGGCGCTCAACTGTGCCGATTTCTCCAAGATTCGAGAGGCGAATCTTGGCCAGAAATCGAGCATCCGCGACCAGCAGGGTCGGGATCTCAATATCCAGAACATTCCGTGTAATAAGTGCGCCGCATGTCTTGCGGTGAACAACGGCAACTCACTCGATTTGATAGAAATTGACGGCGCATCCAACGGCCGCGTTGACGAAATACGAGAATTAAAGGGCTCTGCGACGGTTGCGGCCATGTCGGGCGGTTATAAAACGTTTCTCATCGACGAGGTGCACATGGTAAGCACGAGCGGGTTTAACGCGCTGTTAAAAATTCTTGAAGAACCGCCAGCGCATGTCATGTTTCTCTTGGCGACTACCGATCCGCACAAGATCCCGTCCACGGTGCTCTCGCGTGTCCAACGCTTCGATTTCAAAAAACTGACTCCCAAGCAAATTGTTGCCAAGCTCGCCTCCATCGCGAAGTCCGAAAAGATAAAAATTGATGACGAAGCACTCGCAACCATTGCGCTGTCAGCGGACGGGGCCATTCGGGATGCGGAAGTAATGCTGACGAAAGTGCTTTCATTCGTAGGCGAAGGAGAAAAAATCACCATTGAGCGTATTCAGGAGATTCTCGGGCTGATTCCCCATACCTACCACCCGCAATTTTTCGGTTATCTCGTCAGTCGTGACCGCCAAGCCGCCATGACCTTTATCCAGAAGCTCAATGATTCTGGAGGCAATCTGGAGCACTTCTCGCGCGACTTTCTAGCGTACCTGCGGACATTACTGGTTGCAAAAGTCAGTCCCGCGACGCTTGCGGCGGCGGGGCAGGATTTTAGCACGGCGCACATCGAACAGCTCAGCCAACTTTCTGCTTCGCTCGACAATCAGGCGCTGATTCGCATGATTCTGCTGTTCACCAACGCCCGCCAAGAAATGAAATTTTCTCCCATCCCGCAACTGCCGCTGGAATTGGCGGTGATAGAATTGACGAACTCATAGCAGAGGCGTATAAGAGTGACACGGAGGAAAAGAGTCATGAACGAGGAGGAAACGGGTCTTACGTATAAGACGAAACGTTGTGATGAGAAGGACGGGGAAGGCAAACAATGCATCTGGGGAGTAGAGCACAACAGACTCGGTGGACCACCTCACGACTTCCAAAGCGGATATGTGGGAGTTCAGATCGTCGTGCATCCACAGAAGACGGAGCCTCCGCCAAAGTCCAACTAGAACAAAGCGCAGTTCCATTCCAGCCGATCAAGAGCCCCGTGCTCGTTTCGGCGGGGTTCTTTGTTTAAGATCACAGAGTGAGTGCCGACTGCATCAGCATTTGAACGACATCACAATATATTTATAGCGGAGCGAATCTTTCCCCCTACGCAGGTATTCACGGAGGCGAGCAGCAGGGTCCCTGAGCTTGCCGAAGGGTGCGAGCCGAGTAATAGTGCAGCGTGTCGCTGGACACGCTGACACGGCCTGTCTGGGGGGAAGGTCGCGCAGCTGGGTGACTTTTGCTACAATTGCTGAATGCTCAACGTGTTCTTGTTGGGGCTGACGTCACTGCTGGCTGATTTTTCCAGCGAGATGGTGGTGCCCATTCTGCCTTTTTTCATACAAGCGGTGGGAGGCGCAGGCGTTGCCATAGGGCTGACGTTCGGTATCGGCGACGCGGTGGCATCACTCATTAAGGTATTCTCCGGCCACTGGGCCGATAAGACAAAGCAGTACAAACTTTTCGTGGTGCTCGGGTATCTTTTCTCGGCAGTTGCAAAATTTATCTACCCGCTCGCTAACAGTTGGAGCCAGATAGCGATTATCCGTCCCGTTGAGCGCATCGGTAAGGGGTTTCGCGATGCGCCGCGCGACGCGATTGTCTCCGAATCACTCAACGACCATAATCGCGGCAGGGGATTCGGCATTCAGCGCGCGATGGACAGCATCGGCGCCATCATCGGTTCCGTCGCAGTGCTGGTTCTTTTTGTCGTCTATCAAATTCCTTTTCGAACAATCTTTCTCATCTCGGCACATCTTGCGATATTTGCCGTGGTGCCCATTCTATTCGTGAAGGTGCCGCGGGAACTCAAGATTGCAAACAGGCGAAGCATTTCATTTTCCAGATTATCGTCGAAGGTTCGTACCTTTATCGTTATCGCAACCGTGTTTGCGTTGGCCAACTTCAGTGTTGCATTCTTTATTTTAAAAACACAGTCAGCATTTACGGGATTGGATGAACGCCAAGCGCTCGGGCTGGCATTGCTTCTCTATATTTTCTTTGGGGTCTTTGATGCGGTGTTTTCTGAACCGGCAGGCGCACTGTCGGATCGCATCGGCCGCCGCAGAGTTATTATCATGGGGTATGTGGTGTTTAGCATTGTATGCCTCGGATTTTTGTGGCTTTCAGTGGGGATGCACAGCAACGCAACCGAATTTGCCATTCTCTTGGGCTTGTTTGCGCTCTACGGCATCTTCAAAGCGTTAATTGACGCAAGCCAGCGCGCGTTTGTATCGGATCTTTCCGATGCCGATATCCGCGGCACGGCACTTGGCACGTTTGAAACGGCCACGGGCCTTGCGGCGATTCCCGCAGGGCTTGTCGCCGGCGTGCTCTGGAATATCACCCCCGCGTATACCTTTTTGTTTGGCTTCGGTCTCTCTCTCATTGCAGTGCTCTTGCTCGCCACTTCAATACGCGAATACAAATAAACGAAAGCGCGTACTGTCAGTGCCCGGCAGGGCAACTCACAGTACGCGCCGGTTCGGAAGGAACTGTTCAACGAGCCACTGGTTATAATCTTTGTAGGTGCCGGGATTGTCGCGGAGGAATTCTTTGGTGAAATCCCGGGTCGTCCCCAGCAGGCCGAATTGCTTGAGCGCTTCGGCAAGCTTTGGGGTGCCCTTACGGCCTGCGGTGTCGTTATCCAGGGCGATGGCGACGTCTTTGTTGGTTCGCGCGATGGATGCCACGGTTGCATGGTTGCCTACCCCCACGACTGCAAGGGTTGTCTGATGTCCCATCATGATCAGGGAGAGGGCGTCCATGATGCCTTCTGTGACGAGAACTTCGGGTGCATCGCTTGTCAGGGCACGCATGTTGAACCCGCCCTGCTCAACTTCCGTGAGGTTCGTGGGCAGTTTGCGATGAGTGAACCTCTTGTCGCCGGGCGTGATGGCGCGGCCGTAGAAGTTTGTCCACCGCCCCTCCAGCGAGAGCGGGAAGGTGACTCGACCTGACAGGACGGAGTAAGGAAGACCCATGATGAGACGGCCCTCGTGTTCAGTGAGCGGCCGCTCGATTTGCGTAATGGTCATGCCGCGCTCTCGCAGGATACGGACAACGGGGTGGGACGGCGTAACGTTTGCGGCAAGGGGGAAGAACCCATAGCGCACGAGCTCGTCGAGGTCATGGCTCATGTCTATGAGCCCATTGATGAGTCGGCGATCGTCTCCGAAGCCGACGCCGTGTTGCTGTGCCAACGACTCGTCAATGCCTCGTTGCTTGGTGATGTAGCGGCGAGCTTCCGGTGTGTGTTGGTACGCTTCTGCCAAAAGCTCTTGGGCATGCCGCATGATCTCGTTGTGTTCAGGCGGAATCGTGGGGAGTTTGCCCATCGCGCTCTTGCGGCCACGCCACTCCTGGATGGTGATGGAGCTGGCAATATCTTCCGGGATCGTCTCAAGCTGAATCTTGCCGCTGGTCCCGCAGCCGTAGCAATGGAACCGCGCATTCGCCAGATAGATATGCATCGAAGGTGTCGAATCCGCTTGATCCGGCATCATGCAGCTGACCTTGCCGCCCTGGTGCAAACTGAAGTGTCCAACCCGGATGGTACCGGTGCCGATTGCTGCCAGGAGTGCCCCGAAGTCCATCTCGTACACGTCGTTCCCCTTTTTGCGGCCGGTAATCTCAATGATCTTGGTCTCCGGGTCGGCAAACTTTCTTTGTTGCAGGCGCAGTGCTTCGATAATCTCGAAGGCAGTCAGGCGCCGCGGATGCTGATCAAGGAGCTTCTGGGGGCTTCCGTTATCTTTGTGGTTGGGTGCGGTAGTCTCGCGGATCTCGTGGAGACGGATGAGATGTCCCATCAAGAGGTTGCTTGTGATCCTGATGTCAGCTCGCTCTTTGTAATCGGGCCACTGCTGGACGATTTCGTCCGCGAAGTACTGCGCTTTTTCTTCAGGCGACATTACGACCGGGTGTATGACGGGATGACTCGTCGGGAGAAAATACCACAGTTCTCCCTGCACATCGATGCGCAGGTGGGGATCCCACGTTTCTGATCGGTTTTCCTGCAGGTTGTAGTCAAACGGTACAAGGGTGGCGTACCGCATCATCTGATCTTTGTGCCGGGACATCGGTTCTTTGGTAACGTCGGGAAGCTTCGATGTGTCGCTCAACAAACTGTCCCAGCGCAGTACGTCGCCTGCAAGGAACTTCCAGTCGATGATGTCGACTTCAAGATGTTTCCCGAAGTACCGATAGAGTTCGCGCAAGAGGTGGCCGGTTGACGTGAAGTGCTCTTGATTACGGCTCATCTGCGCGATGATGCGGCGAGCTTGCCGCGACGGGGGTTTGTGATTAATGGCTCGAACACGGATCGCATCAACGCGGCCACCGTGGAAGCGGTGCGGCGAGTCGATGATCGGAATTTCACTGAAATCAGCCACGGTACTGCGAAGTAGCCGGAAGTAGCTCGCCGCTGCCGCCCATGTCATGACCGTAAGCGCCAGCAAGTTTCCGCCTGGATCCGGGCCCGTCCGCTCTATTCGCGCCAGATGAGTTCCGTAGAGATGCTTGAGGGCGCTGTAGAGATACTCCAGTGTTCGAATGTTGCTGTGCCACCGCTCCCAGTCGGTTCCGATGCGATGGCACATCCGATGCCAGAGGCGATCAACTGCTTTGAGGATCATCCGCGTTTGGATAGCTGGACTGGTGAGCCCGTTGAATATGAACTCTCGTTGGATTACTTCTTCGGGGGCCATGCCTCTAAACAGCGGGAACTGGTGATTCATTGAGGTGGGGCGATCGGCATTGAGCTTCGGCAGACAGCCACTGAACAGGTCCGTAATTGCCTGATGGCTGTACTGACCATGGCGTAGCCAAGGTGCCAAACCTTCGGATCGCTTGGAGAGCGCAATTCGCCGCACCTGACCGTAGAGATAGCCGCCCGGTTTTGAAGGGCGGATATCCTCGACGTAGACGGACAAACCGCGACGCGTGGCGTCCTTGACGACATCGTTGAGGTACCCAAGCGCCGATATCGGGTCATGCACTTTTCCGGTCAGTATGGTTACCGCAACCACAGTATCGAGACGATCACGTCGCCATGCGTCCCATGCCCATCTCAAGAACTCCGGAGACGGGCTAGGCACGCCTTTGATGTCCTCCGCGGTGATACTCACCGCAGGTACGTGCGTGTCCATGCTCATCCTCCAAAGTTTTGTACGGACGGGTGATGATGTGTGTTCTCGGTTGGTAAAGAACGAAGAGACAATCTTTCTTATACCTTTTCGATGGTGGAGCGTCAATGAGTCGCTAATTGAAAAACACCGAATTTTGTTGTAGAATCGCGCTATTCGACATGCTCTTTTATGGTGAGCTCGTCGAACCATTGCCGGGTCGTCTAATGGTAGGACATGGGCCTTTGAAGCCCAGTATCTTGGTTCGAGTCCAAGCCCGGCAGCCAAAATTGCTCCGCAATTTTGCCCTGAGGAGGCGGAAGCCGACGTAGGGCTGCATTTGTTATGTCTCATCCCGACCAACACAACCAACCAAATACGCAAAGTTTTTATGGACTGGGTATCGCCCCGAAGTTTTTGGACGTTCTTCAGAAGTTAAATTTCACCTCGCCAACTCCTATTCAGGCGCAGGCAATACCCATAGCGGTTGAAGGCAAGGACATGGTGGGCATCGCCCAGACGGGAACCGGCAAGACACTGGCATTCGGCATTCCCATGCTCCAGCGATTAACCCAAGTGAAAGGTACAGGATTAATATTGTTGCCCACACGCGAGCTGGCTGACCAGGTTGGCCAGGCACTTATGACAATCGGCGGGACGATGAACCTGCGCGTTGCTGTTATTATCGGTGGCGGTTCGTTTGATGGTCAGGTAAAATCGTTACGGAAAAATCCCGACATTGTCATCGCCACGCCGGGACGGCTCATTGATCACCTGGAGCGCAAAAGCATTCGCTTGGATTCCGTGGCTATCTTAGTGCTAGACGAAGCCGACCGGATGCTGGATATGGGATTTGCTCCTCAGATCAAGAAAATACTGCAGGCCGTGCCGCGGGAACGCCAGACCATGCTGTTTTCGGCTACGATGCCGCATGAAATTATGAAAATCGCAGCCGAGCACATGAAGCTTCCGGTCCGTATTGAAATTGCTCCTGCCGGCAGTATTGCCGACAAAGTTACTCAAGAGCTTTTTATTGTTCCCAGCAACCAAAAGACAGCGCTTCTCACTAAACTCCTTGAGAGTCATCAGGGTTCCACGCTGGTATTTATCCGCACAAAACATGGAGCCAAGAAAATCACCAAGCAAATGGGCGCGTTGGGGATCAATACAGCAGAAATACACTCCAACCGTTCTCTGGGTCAGCGTCGAGAAGCACTCGATGGATTTAAATCGGGCAAATACCGTGTCTTAATCGCAACCGACATCGCTTCTCGTGGCATTGATGTTGTAGGAATTGAACTGGTCATCAATTATGATTTGCCCACGACATCGGATAACTATGTGCATCGCATAGGTCGCACCGCCCGCGCGGGTTCCAGCGGCCATGCCATTACCTTTGCAACGCCCGACGAGCTTCGAGAGATACGTTCCATCGAACGCCTCATTCGCAAGAACCTTCCTATCTCAAAATTGCCTGAAGGCATATCTGCGCCTGTCCATACTCCCATCAGTGTGTCACAACCACGCCAGATGCGGCACTCCTCGCGGCCTCGGCGCTTTTATCGCCGCCACTAGAAAATCTCCATGCTTATCGATAACATAACCATAACAGCCAAAGGTGGAGATGGTGGAAAAGGTGCCGTTGCTTTCAATAAAAATAAAATGGCCTTGGGTCCGGTGGGCGGAAATGGCGGCAAGGGCGGAGATATTTACTTTGAAGGCGTTTCGGATTTAGGCGCGCTGTCTCAATTTAGAAATACCAAAGAACTGCGAACGGAGAACGGCAGAAACGGCCAAGGCAATTTTGTTGACGGCATAGACACTGACGATCTCATCATTAAAATTCCTGTGGGGACGGTCATCACCAACCTTGATACCAACGAAGTCAAAGAAATCGTTACCGTAGGCGAGAGAATACTGATTGCAAAGGGTGGGTATGGCGGCAAAGGCAACTATCGGTTTCGGTCATCGCTGAACACGCGCCCCAAACAGTTTCAATTCGGCAAGCCAGGCCAGGAATTTAAAATCAAGCTGGAGCTCAAGCTGATTGCCGATGTGGGGCTCATCGGATTGCCCAATGCTGGTAAATCAAGTTTGCTCAACGAACTGACCGGAGCCAAGAGTAGGGTGGCCAACTATGCATTTACAACATTGGAGCCCAACCTGGGGGTCTATTATGAATTGATTCTAGCCGACATTCCCGGATTAATTGAAGGCGCTTCGGAAGGCAAGGGATTGGGCATTAAATTCCTCCAGCATATTGAGAGAACGAAGATACTTTTTCACCTCGTATCAGCAGAGTCCAATACCCCAGCGACCGATTATAAAATTGTCAGAAAGGAACTCAAAAAATACCTGTCTGCGCAGGCAGGCAGCAAGGATTTGGCCAAAAAGAAGGAGTATGTTTTCTTGAGCAAATACGATATGGTAAGTGATAAGGAGGTTAAGAAAAAACTGACTGCGCTGAAGCGATTGATTCCGGCTAGCCGCCGGACCAGCACTACTGTGCAGGCCCTCTCCATTCACGACGAAGATGCTCTCAAAAAAGTCCAGAAGATACTGAATGGGATTAAAGAGGGAAAATAAATGGAATACGAAGTAAGCATACGCATTCTCTTTCCAGAAACAATTAACGAAGTCCTTGAAAAAGAGAAGGATAGATTTGTCGTTGAATACGGAAGTAGTTATAAATCTGAACCCCATATTACTCTATATTTAGATCGATACACGGAGGATGGATTTCCTAAGCTCATCAAAGACCTAGAAAACCCAAAGCTTAAGTCGTTTACTTTTTCGTTACTTTCACCAGAGATGCGAATCGAAAAGGATCGCTACCGCAACCTGTATGTAATGGAGGTTTCCCATAAGGAACAGTTCAAACAGTTCCACGACGAAGTATCAAGAATAGCCATTCCACATCGGAGTCCTCTTTTGCGCGAAAAGACGCGTCGCCGTTTGGAGCAACAAGGCATTCAAGCCGATGGCACGCGAGTAAGCGCCCCAGAAGGTATTGATAACTTTGATCCGCACGTTACACTTGGCGAGATCGACTTCGATAAACCGCAGGCTGAAATAGCTGAAGTTCAAAAGAATCTTAAGCAAATCGAGGGAGAGGAAATAGTAGTTTCTAGTATTGAGGCATCTTTCTACGGAAAGGAAAGTGGAGCGGAAAAGTTTAAAACGATTGAGAGAGTCACAATATCGTTCTAGCCATGTATTTTCTCTATCTTCTCGAATGTCGTGACAAAAGCATCTATACGGGTATAACCACGGATGTAGCCCGCAGATTCAAGGAGCATAAAGCTGGAATTGCCAGCCGATACACCAGAGCTCGCCAGGCCGTGAAAGTTCTCCATACGGAACGATTTAAAACACGGAGCGAAGCCCTAAAACGTGAATCAGAGATAAAAAAGTGGCGGAGAGATAAAAAGATTTCACTAATACATAGTGGCTTGTTATGAAGAATGAGACGCCGACGATTACTGCATACGATCGGAAGGATTTTCGCAGGTGGCTGCAGAAGCATCATGCGACCGAGCAGAACGTAATTGTGCTGTTGCACAAGCGCCATACGGGCAAGCGCGCACCGGTACATCGCGAACTTCTTGAAGAGGCCATTTGTTTTGGATGGATTGATACCACTCTGCGTCGCATCGACGACGATGTGTACGCACGCAAATTTGTGCGCCGCAAAGAAAGCGGTAACTGGAGTGAGAATACGCTGCGCTACGCCCGCGACCTGATTAAGCGTGGCGTGATGACACCCACAGGTCTGCGCATGTACAAGCTTGGCAAAGCGAAGCCCACACACGATCATGGATTGCCTACCAATCCCGATATGCCGGCGGACCTCAAATCCGCGCTCGCAAAAAATGTAAAAGCTAACAAGAGTTTTGCGGCATACCCGCCATCAGCCAAAAGGACATTGTATCGGTGGATTCTCCGTGCTAAATTGTCCGCAACCCGCACCAAGCGTATCACGCACATTGTCAAAAACGCAGTAAAAGGAATAAAGTTGTTTTAGGCCATCGTCCCCGCCTGCGCAGGCAGGGTGGGTCCGTGGAAGAGAATAAAGTTACTTTTCCCACACAATATGTCCATTGATGTTGTGTTTTTCGTAAATTTCTAGAATATTAACACAGAATCTCATCAACTCCTCATTTTTCTCGCTTTTCGCTAGTTCATAAAGACGAATAAACATTTTCTTTCCGGTCTCCGTTTGCTTCAAATTCTTTTTAATAAAGTTATGTTGCGAACATAGTGTTTGTCCATTTTCAACAATTGCCTCACCGCCAAAATCTTTTGGTTTTATATGGTCAACATGTAATTCAACGCCTTCCTTTTCTCCTCTACCGCAAATAACACATCTGTAGCCGTCTCTTTTAAGAATTATTTGTTTTTGTGTGGCGGTAAAGTCCTCTAACTCTCTATTGTGTACCTTTGCGGGATCATATTTATATATACCCTTAGCGATTTTTATCAGAAATCCACTTTGGGCTAGGTGGCGGATAGCCCTATCGGGATCTCGAAAAACATTGCCGGTTCTTTTTTTGTAAGTAAACACCACCCAATCAACGACCTCTGGATGTTTTACATTTCGATTCGGGTTTTCCTTGAAAAACTCAATAATCAGGTCTTTTTGAACGTGATTACTTTTCTCATCATTCCTTCTCATGATTTTATTTAAGTAGACTTGATTGACTGACTTTTGCTTCTTTTTGGAGACGATCCACGGCGATATTACAATACTTCTCATCAATGTCAATTCCTATGCCCCTTCTGCCATGAAGGTGGGAAGCAATTAATGTTGACCCACTACCCAAAAACGGATCTAAGATAGTATCACCGATGAAACTAAACAACTTTATGCACCGCCTCGGAAGTTCAACCGGGAATGGTGCAGGATGTCCACCGGCTCCTTTTTTACTTTGTCCATTAAATGTCCAAACACCGTTTGTCCAGTCCATGAACTCCTTTTTTGTTATGTCATTTTTTCTGCTACCACCCGTTTTTTTCCAACTGTCTTTATATAGAACTAAAATCAACTCTACTGGTGCGATAACGTAAGGAGCAGAAGCTGACATAAACGAACCCCAAGCAGTACGACGAGATATGTTCCCCTCGTTCCAGATAATTGTTGAATGATACTTCCAGCCGATATCTTTTGCAATTTTCGTAAAATCCGCGCCGACTGATTTTTGTCCACCCTTATTTTTGTCAAGTGGGATGTTAAGTAAAAATCGTCCTTCACTTTTTGTTAAGTCAAAACATTTTTTAATCCATTTTCGGGTAAATTCCAAGTAATCCTCGTAGGACAGGTTATCTGCATGAGAGTTGTAGTGGATGTCTACATTATAGGGCGGAGAGGTAACGATCAAGTCAATCGAGCTATCTGGAATTGAGCTAATTTTTAGTATGTCGTCTTTATAAATCAGAGTATTGTCTGCTATAAAATACGGAGAGCTTTTTTTATCGGTTTGTTTTACTGTTTGCGGTACAATAATCCCAGAAGTAGGTTCACTAATATTTCTAATAACATCCAGTACAATTCCCTGAATAGAAATATCGCGGCCATTTCGGATAATGATCGGTTCCATTTTTTTGTTTGCGGGTTGGAGGCGGATATATCCTCGCTCTTTATAAAACTTTTTAAGCGTCGCTTGGTAGTTGTCTAGTAATGCCACAACTTTCTGTCCATTTTCTGCTGTGGCTTGTTGGCGCACTAGAATAATATCCCCGTCGTTTATATTCTCATCAGTCATACTATTGCCAACTACGCGGAGGGCATAAACTTCAGACGAAGGGGGAATTTTACTTTTTGGGATTGCGATTGTTTCCTTTTCTTGTATTGCCTCAATCGGCTGACCAGCGGCGATAGTTCCGAGAAGGGGGATACTTACTAGCTTTTCCGTACCCGGAATTTCAATGCTTCGTGGCTGATTTATTCTTCTCTCTAAATATCCTTTTTGTTGCAAGGCAGAGAGGTGTTGGTGAATATTAGAGACAGAACGCAGGCGAAAATGCCTCTTAATCTCTTCAAGAGAGGGTGCATAGTTTCGCTTCTTGGCGTATTGTTGTACAAACGCCAATATTTGTTTCTGCCTTGGGGTAAGCATATAATCATTATACCGAAACTAAACCGAAAGTTATCAACAGTTGAAACTCTTATTTTAATGTATAGAATTTGTGTAATGACTATAGAAAGGAGGCGTAAAAATGAAACGATTTAGCCCAACAAGGATACTCACTAATACGAATATTGAAAAAGTGCCGGGTGATAAACCGGGTGTTTATCGAATTAAGAACACCGCAGGAGACATCCTCTATATTGGCAAGGCGAAAGGAAGTCGCCTGGATGATCGCATTGCTGAACACAAAGGCGAGTTTGAAGGAGGTACGCGGTTTCAGTATAGAACAACACCGAGCAAGGAAGCCGCTGAACGCCTTGAGCGCAGGGAAATTAGCGAGTACAAACCGCCGAGGAATAAAGATAAGTAAATCTCAATGCCAGCAAGTATAGAGGATATCCACCGGCTCTATCTTCAAGCCAGGGGGCATTACTTATATAAGAAACACCCAGAAGAGAAACCGATTCAGAAAATCGAGGCCTTTTTGTTGCAGACAGTTGTTCTTGAAGGAATTCTTACTAATTATGGTCTATTACTTCTTAAGGACCGGCCCGATCTGAAAGCGCTTTTGGGAAAGCGAAATAGTCGTTATGGTTATGATAACGCGATTAATGATTTATATTTTCTTGGCGTGATCTCTACAACAGAATTTCAGCAGCTAGACACTCTAAAAAATAAGCGGAATGAGTTTATACACAACCTCCTCTCTAATGATCTTAAAACCACATCAAAAAACGCTGGTTTATATTATCAAAAATCAGATAAGCTAGTGTCGCAATTACTAGAGGGATTAAATAAGAAACTAAAGAGTTAAGCTTAAATGTTATAACTTAATACGTCCTTCTATATTGTCTCATTTTTTCAAAAATCTAGATTATTATATCATGGGCACCGATGGGAAATGGAGTCGCCTCAACAAAAAACTAATAGAGTTTATGGAAACTAACGATTTTTTTGGATTAGGAACGATCTACTATGAAATGGCTGATTTTTTAGAAAAAGAAGATAAAAATAACGATCATCTAAAAAGGTTTGGTTATTACGCAAAATTACAACACCAAATTAACGAATTAGAACGGCTAAAACGATTAGGATGTAAAGAGGTAAAAATTCTTACCGATAGAGAGTCGTGTGTTGTGTGTAAAAAATCGAATCATAGGACGCTTTCACTTAAAGAAGCCGAGTTTTTAAAACCGTTACCAGTAGAGGGGTGTGCCCATAAGTATGGATGTCGCTGCACTTATCACTCAGTAAAATTTTAATAAACCCCTTCCTGACCGAAACAGGTCACAATAAAATGTTATCTGGCCAACCCGTGAAACTCTTCGTAAAAGCGAAGCCAGCGTCGAGGGAGGCGGGTGTGAAGAAAATAGACGATAATAATTTTGAAGTAGCGGTCAAAGAGCCGCCCGTGCAGGGGAGGGCCAATGAGGCGATTGTGAATGCACTTGCGGAATACTTTGGCGTCGCTCGCGGGCGAGTGCGTATCGTTGCGGGCCACACCTCTCGGCAGAAGATTGTGGAGATACAGGATCCCGCGTGACTCTGACGAGATTGTAGTAAATCCACCTCTTGCGGGTGGTTTTAAATAAGAGTACGCTTGCGGCGTATTTTTAATTACACACAATAGTATGGATTATCTCATCTACGTCGCGGTGTTCATCGTTCTTATCAGTATCCGCCAGGTCAACCAGTATCAGCGCGGGCTGAAATTCACGCTGGGAAGGTTTGCCGGCATTATGGAGCCCGGATGGCGGCTCGTGTTTCCCATTTTTCAGTCCTCGCGCAAAGTAGATATGCGCGTCAAGGCGGTGGATGTGCCCGACCAGAAGGCCATCACGCGCGACAACGTGTCGGTGGTCGTCAACGCGGTTATTTATTACAAAGTGTTCTCCGCAGAGAAGGCAATTTTGGAAGTTGAGGATTTTCAATACGCCATCTCACAGTATGCCCAGACCACGATGCGTAATATCGTGGGCGAAGTGACGCTGGATGAGCTATTGGCAGGCCGCGAAAAGCTGGCCGAGCGCATCCGCGAAATTGTGGACAAGGAAACCGATGCGTGGGGGCTACAGGTCAATAACGTGGAGCTCAAAGACATCAGCTTGCCCACCGATATGGAGCGTACGATTGCCAAACAAGCCGAAGCCGAACGCGAAAAGCGCGCGGTGATTATTAATTCCGAGGGCGAGCTTGCCGCCGCTCAAAACATGGCGCAAGCGGCAAAGATTCTCTCCGAAGTCCCCGGCGCACTCCACCTGCGCACCCTGCAATCCATCAACGACGTCTCTTCGGATGCTTCCAACACCATCGTCTTTACCGTTCCCCTAGAAATTATGAGAGCGTTTGTCGGATTCAAAGAAAAAAACAAGTAGGGAATCTCTTATCAACAGATACCGCTTTTCTTATACTCATTTTGGGTATATATAGAAACCATGAAAACCACCATTCTTATTCTTGTAGCGTTAGTCGTCGTTGTGGGAGGGTATTTTGTGTTTCGAGGGGGTTCGGGGGATGATCTTGGGACATCACCGAGCCCCACACCTTCGCCATCAGCGAGCGTGAGTCCGACGTCAAGTGCGCCAGTAAGTGCATCTCCCACACCGAGCCTGCCTGCGCAGTCAGGCGCGCAAGTAAAGTCATTTACCGTGTCCGCAAAGAACTTTTCATTTACACCGACAGAAATAAAGGTAAAGCAAGGGGACAAGGTGAAAATCACGCTTCAAGGCACCGGCGGGAGTCATAACTGGGGGGTAGACGAGTTCAATGCACGCACATCGGTAATTAGCTCGGGGCAGACCGCGACTGTGGAGTTTATCGCCGATAAAAAGGGCACATTTGAGTACTACTGCTCCGTCGGTACCCACAGGCAGATGGGCATGAAGGGGAATCTCGTGGTACAATAGGGGGATGAATCCCACACCCACTTGGCATATCGCTCGTGAGTGTGGCGGCTTCATAGTAGAAGTATTAATAAATCCTTGGCATAAGGAGTGGTGTGTTTCCTCATATTCTTTGAGCGAATGAGCCACTGATGCCAAGTGGGTGTGGGATGAATAAATCATTGCGTTACGCGTTGGGGGCACTCCGCATCGGACTCGGGGTGTACTTCCTGTACGCGGGTGTCAGCAAAATTATGGACCCCTCGTGGTCGGCGGCGGGGTACTTGAACGCGGCCAAAACGTTCCCCGGTCTTTTTCAGTGGTTTGCGTTACCCGCCAATATCGGCTGGGTCAATTTTCTCAACGAGTGGGGATTGACGCTCATCGGCGTTGCGCTGGTGACCGGTATCGCAGTCCGGTGGACATCAAAGGCCGCCATTGCACTCATGGTGCTATACTATCTGCCCATTCTGGACTTTCCTTATGTGGGTGAGCGTGCGTGGCTGGTAGACGACCATATTATTTTTATTGCGGCGTTTCTTGTTCTGTTGTTTTTTCAAGGGGAGCAATCCTGGAGCTTAGAGCGATTTGCGCCTAAGTTTCTTCGGGATAAATAATTTTGTGTGGAATGGAAGGAGAGAATTTTGAGAAAAAGAAGGAAGAAGGGAAAGAAAAGCTCCCAATATTTCAAGAGGTGCGTGACTTTGATGCGCTCTATACTATACTCCGGATGCGGGAACAGTGGGTAAGTCACAGCGGGATATATATGTCCGAAAAGATTATCAGAAATATTAAGAGTGTGCGCGCTACACGTCAGAACGTAAAATCAATTGAAGAGATGAAATCCCTTCTCAAATATATTCCCAATAGCGGTGAACTCGAGGGGTTGCGCAGTGCGGTTCATGCGCTCATAGAACAAGGACATGGAGGAACAGCGCGAATAGAATAGTATACTAAAGATATGGAGCCAAAGGGCACTGCACTGGGTATTGTGGCACTGGTGGTCGCGATAGGGATCGTGTTGTGGTATCCGGGCAGGAATCCGCTTAACGAAAACGGAATACAGCGCGCGCTGTTTACCAACAGCGAGTTTAACTTCACGCTCAACTATCGGCAGGAGCCGGATGGCTACGTCATTGTGCCTCGTCCGATCACGGGCGGGGCGCTCTATGCTATCACTATGTATCAGTATGCTGATTATCAGGCCTTGCGGGCAAAAAAATATGGCCAGGAAGGGCCGCCCGGCATCTCATTGGCAATTTATCCCAATCCCAAGGATCAATTTCCGTGGGAATGGGTGAAGGTGAACACCATTTCCAATTATGCGCTCGGCAACAAAAGAATTGCCCCCGGGAGCGTTGATGGGAAATTGGCGGCGTCCTATACCTGGTCAGGTCTGTACGAATCGGAGAGCGTTGCTATCGCACACCGCAAGCGCATCTATCTTTTGTCGGTGGGATCTCTCTCTTCCGGTGATCAAATTCGAGCAGATTTCAAAGATATCGTTAGTCGCTTGGAGCTTGAATGAGAGGCGGGCTTGCTCCTCAAAGTAGATGTGCTAGAGTGTCGGGATGAAAAGCCTCTTTATTTTTATTGTGGCGGCAGCGGCAGTTGTGGTAGGTGCGGCATATTGGACGAGCAGAACCACCGAAGTAACGGGAAGTCCAACTCCTTCGGTTGATGTTTCGCCGTCTCCGACGTCATTGAAAGACGGACGCTACGAATTGGACGCGGATAGCTCAAGTATGGCATGGCAGGGCCAGAAGACGCTTATTAAGAGCTGGATTGATCGTGGGACGATTCAACTGAAATCGGGGAGCACCACCGTAGCAGACGGCAAGGTGACCAAGGGCAACGTGGTGGTGGATATGACGAGCATTGTCACCTTGAACACCGGCAAAGGCGATGGGGAAGATACGGAAGCCAAACACCTTAAATCTGCAGATTTTTTTGACGTCACGAAATATCCTACAGCGGAATTCAAACTCACCTCATTGGAAAAAGACGACAGTTCCCCCGACGGCTATACCGTCAGCGGCACGCTTACGCTCAAGGGGCTTACACGAGCAGTGACATTCCCCGCAACGGTTATCACCGACGACGATACACTTACGATGAAAGCCAGCGCCCAGCTTGACCGCACCCGATGGAACATACGCTATGGCTCGGACCGCTTCTTTGATAACCTCGGCAATGAAGTCATTGACGATCTGTTTACGGTGACATTTACCGCGGTGGCGCATCTCGTGCCTTCGCCAACGCCGTCTTCGTCAGCTACACCAAAGGCCACTCCGACAAAGTAACGTAGGTTACGGAGCACTGGGCGCACGGCAATACCATCATCTAGATTGATTGGATTTACTTTTTCTCTTATGGGGTGTATACTAAAGAAGCAATGAGAGCACTTCTGGCATCTTTGGCTATTATCAGCTTCGCCAGCACGGCGGTGTTTGGCTTTGCGGCAATGGCGCATAACAGCGATATGGACGAACATAGCGGGTGCATCGCCGCCTTAGCTCAAGAAAGCAAATGTCCGATGGCGGGAGGGCCTCTGGACATGGTCATCTTCCATATTAAAGCGTTTATCCAGTTTTCTACTGCGACATTTGTGCAACACGCCACGACATTCTTGCCGCTGTTGAGTTTGGCGCTTGGCGCGCTTGTTGTATTGCAAAGCGTAAGTCCACCTCCTCTCGCAGCGTCTCATCAGCGTTTCGCATGGTATGTGTTAGCGTCGCCGGCGACGACTCGCAATGCCGAACTAGCGCACTGGTTTTCGCTCCACGAAAATAGTCCGTCGTTTTCATAATGCACCAACACCCCCGCTGCTCTTAGCGGTCGGATGCGTGTTGTGTGCCCAGGCCCCGTCACGGGGCTTTTGCGTTGAGGTTATTCTTCATCATTATGAAAAACACACTTATTGGCGGTTTAGTTGCAGTGGGCATCTTTGTCGCTCTGGCGTGGATTGCTCAGCCAACGAAGACAGGAACGGATACCTTGGCCTCTGTGCCGCAGACGTCGGCTGTCGGCGTATTAACGGCGCGCGAAACGACGTATGATTTCGGAACCATTTCCATGGCCGCGGGCAAAGTTACGCACGTCTATACGGTTACCAATACCGGCACGGAGCCGGTGAACATCGGCAAGATGTATACTTCATGCATGTGCACCACGGCATCAGTAACGCTTCAGGGCCGCACGTTTGGGCCTTATGGCATGCCGGGCCATGGTTCCGTGTTCAGCGTAAATCAAGTGCTTGCGCCCGGACAAGAAGCGCCTGTCGAAGTTATCTTTGATCCAGCGGCGCATGGGCCGGCGGGGGTTGGAAAAATCCAACGGGTCGTGACGTTAGAGAATAACGGAGGACAGCCGATCAAGCTGTATTTCTCCGCGATGGTAACTCCTTAGTCAATGCAGAAACGACTTATTATTCTCTCCAGCGTATTCATCATTGTTATCGGGTTGGTAGTGTTCTTTCAGACGACCGGTGCGGGTACTGCCGCGCTCTGGAATTTGTCTCGTCAGGGGCAATGGCTTCTGCCGCTGGTGACAGTTGCTGCGCTCTTGGATAGCATCAACCCGTGCGCGTTCTCCATTCTGCTGTTGACCATCGCGTTTCTGTTCAGCATGGGGAAAATGCGGTCAGGGATTTTGCGTATCGGGGGCATGTACATTCTCGGCATCTTCGCTGTGTATCTGCTTATTGGGCTGGGTATTCTGCAAGTGTTGCATCTGTTCAACACGCCGCACTTTATGGCCAAAGTCGGCGCGACTCTACTGATTGTCCTTGGCGGAATTAATGTCATCAATGAATTTTTCCCGTCATTTCCCATTAAGCTGTCTATTCCGCATGCGGCACATCAGAAAATAGGAACCTTGATGGAGCGAGCATCCATGCCGACGGCATTTTTGCTGGGCGCGCTTGTGGGGCTGTGCGAATTCCCCTGCACGGGTGGGCCGTACCTGATGGTGCTCGGACTGTTGCATGACCAGTCAACGTATATCCGTGGACTTGAATACCTCCTGCTGTACAATGGGATATTCATCCTGCCGCTAGCGGTTATCTTACTGATTGCCAGCGATGCGGTATTATTGGAGAAGGTACGAGCATGGAAAAAAGCGGAGACCCCGGCGATGCGGCTCTGGAGCGGTATTGCCATGATTGCGCTGGGGATTGCTATCTTTGCTCTCTAACCCTATGACGACCCAACACAACATGGAAGCGCTGTTCAAAAAGATTGAGGCGATGAAAGCGTCGGGGACCGTTGATTTATCCACAGAAGAAGATTTGAGCATCGCGGTAATGAACCTCATCAGCTTAGAAGAGCATTTCTTCTTTACCGGCTCGAAGACGGGCAAGGCGGAATACTTTGACCTGCTCAGCGAGGTGCGGGAAATGCGTAAAGAGCTTTTGGGTAAAATGGTGGACAAACACGAGGGAGAAACATGGTGCGTCACGAAACACTTACTTGCGACGGCGATGC
>JBBUGO010000002.1:0-2541 GCA_038056025.1 Patescibacteria group bacterium | reverse complement strand
CTCCTGCGCAAAGCAGGCAAGGACCCCTATCCGGCAAAATCATGGCGGACCCATGACATCGGCCAGGTTCTGGGGGATTTTGATGCGTTCGCCGGCGAACGCCGCCATGTGGTCATCGTGGGCAGGGTGATGGCTGTCCGCGAACACGGCGGCGCGACGTTTTTTGATATTGAGGATGCGACTGGTCGCATGCAGGCATTGATCAGGAAAGATACGCTAGGCGACCATGAGTATGATTTTTTCCAACAGACCACCGATATCGGCGACTTTGTGGAGGTTGGCGGCGTGCCGTTTCTCACCAAAAAGAACGAGAAAACAGTTGAAGGCGACAAGTACCGGATGCTCACCAAATCACTTTTGCCCCTGCCGGAAAAATGGCACGGGTTGCAGGACGCCGAAGATCGTTTCCGCAAGCGATACCTTGATTTTATTTTCAACCCCGACGTTCGCAGAAAAATTGAATTGCGGACAAAAGTTGTCCAAGCTCTGCGCGCCTTCTTGGACGAACAAGGTTTTCTTGAAGTTGAGACGCCCACCCTACAGACCGTCGCCGGCGGAGCTAATGCGCGTCCGTTTCAAACAAAACTGAATACACTCAACCTTGATGTCTATCTGCGCATTGCACCCGAACTGTTCCTTAAGCGGCTGTTAGTAGGTGGATTTGAAAAAGTATATGAGTTCGCGCGCAACTTCCGCAACGAAGGCATAGATCGTGACCATAACCCGGAGTTTTCCGAACTGGAATTTTACATTGCTTATAAGGATTATGAATGGCTGATGGCATTTACCGAGAAAATGCTGGAACAGGTAGTGCGCCAAGCAAGGGGCTCAACCACGGTCAGGTATAAGAATCAGGACATAGATTTCAAGGGTCCCTATATACGAGTCACCTTCAATGATTTACTGGAAAAGCACTCTGGCCTAAACTATGATGTTGCCGACGAAGATACGCTTGCCGCAAAAGCCAAAGAACTCGGCATTACTATCGAAAAAGCCATGACCAAGGGCAACATTGCCGACGAAATTTACAAAAAGGTGGCTCGGCCGCTCATCATTCAACCGATATTTGTCATCAACCACCCGCTCGATATCTCGCCGCTGTCAAAAAAATTGGAGGGCGATGATCAGCACGTAGCGCGATTTCAATTGTTAGTGGCAGGCAACGAAATTATCAATGCCTTTTCCGAACTCAATGACCCCCTGGATCAGCGCGAACGCTTTGAAGCCCAGCGCGCCGTTGCCAAGCGGGGTAGCCAAGAAACGCACCCATTTGACGAGGACTTCGTGGAAGCGCTTGAATACGGTATGCCGCCTGCAGCCGGCTGGGGATTGGGCATTGATCGTCTGGTGGCGATACTGACCGACTCGCATTCTATTCGAGAAGTGATTGCATTTCCATTAATGAAGCCCAAGGATTAGAGACAAGAAATAAGGGACAAGAGACCAAGGTAGGATTCAACTTGTCTCATGTCGCTTGTCACTGAAAAATGCTCGACATCAAATTCATCCGAGAAAACCCAGAGAAGGTGAAAGAAGCGCTCAAAAAGCGTAACGTCATCGCTGATGTTGAGCTCCTGTTGGAATTAGATCAACAACGCCGCATCCTTTTGAATAAAAAGGAAACGTTACAAGCTGATCAGAATAAGCGGTCAAAAAGTGGACCAAAAGATGAGGGCGAACGCGAGGCTCTAAAAAAGAATAAAGAGCAAATTAAAGCACTTGAAGACGAGTCAGCCGAAGTTGAGCAGAAGTTTACCGCGGCGATGTATTCACTGCCGAATATTCCCTTTGACGATGTGCCGGTTGGAAAAGATGAAGCAAACAACAAAGTTTTAAGAGAAGTCGGAGAGCGTCCGCATTTTGACTTTACGCCACTTTCCTATATAGAGATTGGAGAGAAGTTGGACCTGGTGGATACCGAGCGTGGCGCGAAAGTTTCCGGTGCTCGCTTCGGCTATCTAAAACACGAAGCGCCGTTGCTCGAATTTGCCATTGTCCAATTTGTCCTTCAGCGATTGACCAACAGGGAATATATCAAAAAAGTTATCAAAGAACATGCCGTTGATACCACCGATAAAGCTTTCATTCCTCTTGTTCCGCCCGTGATGATTAAGCCAGAAGCTTTTCGAAAGATGGGAAAGCTCGATCCAGGACAAGAAGAGGAGCGTTACTACCTGCCCAAGGACGAGCTCTACTTAATCGGAAGCGCGGAGCACACGACAGGTGCTATGCACGCAGACGAGATTCCTAAAAGAGAAATTCTTCCGCATCGGCATATTGCCTTTTCTACGGCGTTCCGGCGAGAAGCAGGAAGTTACGGCAAAGACACGCGCGGCCTGTTCCGTGTCCATCAGTTCGATAAACTGGAGATGTTTTCTTTTGTTGAGCCCAGCAAGTCGCAAGCCGAACACGATTTATTTCTCGCACTTCAGGAGTCCATGATGCGGGAATTAGCGATCCCGTATCGTGCCGTGTTGGTATGCACGGGCGACATGGTGTGGACCGGCGCGAAACAGTATGACCTAGAATCTTGGTTTCCAA
>JBBUGO010000001.1:0-1513 GCA_038056025.1 Patescibacteria group bacterium | reverse complement strand
GGTCGTAAGCCAACCGCATTGATAGATTCTTTACACGCGTATTCATTTTCCGCTTACGTCTGCGCGTGTGCCTTCCACGCCGCTGCCCACATCGTTCCATTGCTGATGAGCGGGAGAAGGAATCGAACCTTCATTAGTCTTTCGACCTCCAGCTTATGGGGCTGGCGAGCATCCTTTGCTCATTCCCGCAGCGTGTTATATGCTAGGTTGACTTATAGGTCTTTCTATTTACGATACGCGATATCGCCGCTTTGTCGATTCTGAACGATCGCGAGATATTAGAATATGAAGTTCCTAGTGCCGAGAGCGTTCTTATTAAGATCGCCCTTTCAGTCTTGGACTTGCGCTTGTTTACGGAAACCTTTTCCCTCTCAAGAAGCGCGGCGTGTTTGTTCTTTAGTTTGCCGTGAGCGATTGAGTCCCATATGTTGTCTTTTCTTGTTCCCGCATAGATGTGTTCTGGATTGAAGCACTTTGTGTTGTCACATTTGTGAGCAATTAACTTCCCATCAGGGATGCTTCCGTGCGTCAATAGATAAGCCAGTCGATGTGCTTTGTGAAGTGTTCCGCGAAAGAACAATTGACCATAGCCAGTTGTGGTGACTGAGCCAGTCCATTCCCAGCACCCGTTTTTCTTGATTGTCTTGCGCGCCCAGAAGCTCTGTTCGGTTGATCGTCTCATTGTGGGTATCCCCTTGTCAAACCAAATATCCGACGTCAACGCTTGAGGTTAGCCGATGAGCAAACGACTTGCGTTAACGCCGGATATTTGGTTTGAGTTTGTTGGGATTGCTGGTTCATCGTTTGCTCATCTGGGGTCAGCATACCACTTTCGGCGCCCAATGTCAAGCGTTTTTGAGACGAGTTGGTATAAGAGTTTCTGTGCGCCGCCGCATACGTGAGTATTAAGATTTCGTTAAAGGGCGCAACACGAGAAGTCATAATGAAATCGCTGCGCCTGCGCCGAGGGGGAGCTCGGCACAGGACGCAGCGAGCCGCGCCACCTTGCTTGTTGCCCCGGGTGAACCCGTGCAGTTGACCACAAGGCGGACGCGCGCCACCAAAGAAGGGCAGCGCGCGTTACTGACCGAGGATGCCGAGCGTCTTTTCCTGCAACGCCGCGCCGAACCGCGGAAGGAACGGTTTGAGTACCGCCGCTAGTCCGAGCGCGAGCACCCAGAGCGCGGCGAGATCAGCCGCGAGACCGCGCGCTAATCCCTCAATTGCGCCCCAGTTTGCAACGAACCAGTCCACTAACGCTTTGATGAAATCCATTTGAGTTTCCCCTTTCGTGAGATTGAATCGATTTTACCCGCGACGATGACCGCCGCGAGTCCTAGCACGTTGAACGCGAACATTCCCCCTACACAAAGTCCATCGATATTAAGGTCAATCATTTGCGCCGCGCCATCTGCCACAACGTGCCGATGATGGCATACACGGCATACGCGATGCTTTTCAGCAACAGCCATAGATCGCCTAGTTTGTCTTTCATTTACAATTCCTCTCTTTT